>CALXDO010000043.1 GCA_944387075.1 uncultured Oscillospiraceae bacterium
TGGAAGTAACCGCGTGCTGGGGAGCGAGGCGGTTACTTCTTTTTATTGTCCAAAAACAGGGCAACAACACACACAACAAACGTGGCAAAGGCGAATAAATCCGTATATGTCACATAGTTCATGGTGCTCACCCCCCTTTCCAGGAGGGCCAAGAAGCACCCTCCTCATGTATCCGCAAGGGTAGATGAGGAGGACAACCGCCAACCGTATGGTGGCACCTGGCTTGTATCATATACAAAACGCGGAGAACTTGCAACCCTTTTCGGCAAGGTCTCCGCGTTTTCTCATTCCATCAACGAGGCGTAGTCTCTCCGGGCGTAGATGACACGGGCCACTGTAACGGTCTTGGTTGCCTCGTCCACCCAGTAAAACATTAGGTAGTTTCCCACCAGACATTTTCGATACTCTTTCTGTAATGCCCGTAAGGGCCGATAGGCGGGATAGCCATATGGGGCCTGGGCAATCCGCTCACCAGCCTCCATAAATTTGGCCGACATGGAAGCCGCTGCTGCCGGATTGCAAAGCTGCTTGCTAATATAACCTACAATTTCCACCAAATCCTGCCGGGCAACGGGCAAATACTCCAGCTTATACACCCTCGGTGCCTCCGATCGCGGCCTTCATAGCCTCAAAGACATCCTTGGAGGAATACCGCTGCTGGGTCAGGGTGGCCTCCCGCTCGGCCTGCTGCAATTTGAAGTATACCTCACTGTCAAACTGGAGCTGTTCATAGGCCTCCATGCTCAGAACCACCATATCCCCATAGCCATTTTTGGTGAGAAACACCGGCTGTTTGGTCTCGTGAACCGTTTTGGAAATGTCCGCAAAGTGGTTGCGCAGATCAGAGACAGGTCGAATCATATCCATGGGATGCACCTCCTGTCCTCATTTTATCATAATTATGCTAATGAAGCAACGGCCGAACCTTATCTTCTGGCCTCGTAGGCAAACCAGCCCTTCCGCTCCAGCTTGCGGGTGATGATCCAGCCGTTTTGTTCCAGGGCCTGGGCCACTTCTTCCGCCCGGGTGTCGATGATACCCGAGCACAAAAACACCCCGTCGGGGGTCAAAAACCGGTGGGCCACGGCGGACAGAGGGATGATGACGTCCGCCACAATGTTGGCCAGCACCACCTGGTTTTTGCCCGGGCGCAGCTGGTCGCCAAATTTCTGATCGGAGAGCACATTGCCCGCCAGCACCGTGAGCCGGTCACGGCCAATGCCGTTCATGGCGGCGTTTTCATAGGCCACGTCCACCGCCTTGGGGTCGATGTCCACCCCCACGGCGTGGTCTGCCCCCAGCCCCAGGGCGGCAATGGCCAGAATGCCGGAGCCACACCCCAGGTCCAGCAGCTTCTCGCCCCCGTGGATGTGCTGTTCCATCAGCTCCAGGCACAGCTGGGTGGTGGGGTGGGAGCCGGTGCCGAAGGTGAGGCCGGGGTTTAAGTACAAGGGCACCCGGCCCTCCGGGATGGGCTGTCCCTTCATCCACTCGGGCACAATGTACACCCGCTCCCCCACGGGAATGGGCTGATAATATTTCTGCCAGGAGGTGGCCCAGTCCTCCTCCCGCAGGGAGACGGTCTGGGGCTCGTACTCCTCCAGGCCCCGGAGGGCGGCCCGCAGCTGGGCCTCGCCCTCTTCACTGTCAGGGACATAAAACTTTACCCGGCTGCCCCCCTTCATGCGGTTAGCCAGATCCTCGTCCACATAGTCCCAATATTGCCGATTTTGCTCCAAAAAACGGAGAAATTCCCCCTCTTCCTCCACCACCAGGCCGGTCATGCCGTTGCCGGTGAGGGTGTCGCACACCCGGTCCATCTCTTTGGCGGGGACGGGGAGGGTCACTTCCAACCACTGCTGGCTCATCCTGCATTCTCTCCTTTGCTGCGCAATTCCCGCAGAGTGACCTCAAAGGCCTCCTGCTGGTGGGGGAGCACCGGCAGGGTATCCGGCACCTGGGCCCCGGCGTTGGTCAGCACCATCCGAAGCACCCGGTGGGCCAGGGCAGGGTTTTTCACCAGCACCGGGCCGGTGAGGTGGGTGGCCATCAGGTTGCCCTTCACATACCCCTCGGGGCCCCGCTGGCAGTCGTTGCCGAAGCCCATTTCCAGGCTCTCAAACAGGGGGGTGGTCACCCCGGCGGTGAGGGAGCACTTGTTCATAAAACCCACCACCGGGGACTGGCCCGGCGGGGTGTTGGCAATCACATCGTGGGGGTTGCGCTGGCGGGTTTCGATGGTGGTGAACTCCGCCAGCCCCAGCCCCTGCCACACCTTGCCCTGGGTGTCGGTGATGGACTGGCCCAGCACCTCCATGGCGTTGCCGGTAAACAGCACCACCGCCCCCCGGTCCAGGGCCGCTTTCAGCCCTTCCACCTGGGGGCGCAGCACCTGGAGTGCAAATTTCTGCCCCCGCTCGGTGCCGCAGCCCATGTAGATGAGGTTGGCTTTGGACAGGTCGGGACTCTCGCCCGCCACCACCTCTACCTCATGGCCCATCTCCTCCAGCATCCGCCGGAGGATGACCAAGTTGGCGTACTCCCCATACAGGCTCATGCGCTGGGGACACAAATGGACAAATTGTATCTTCATTCCCCTCACCTCTCAGTTTTCCTCCAGCTCCACCCGGTCCAGTACCTTGTCCCGGTCGGAGAAACAGGTGACCACATACAAATCCTCATCGCCGCTGCGCTCCAAAAACTCCACCGCCTGGGAGATGCCCGCCGACAGCACCACCTTGTCTGGGTCCACGGCGGAGCACTCAAAGCGCAGGGCCAGGTCGTGGACGTACCGCCCGGAGAGCACCACCCGCTGCACATGGGGTGCCGAGAGCAGGTCAAAGTCAATGTCCCACAGCCAGCTGGTCTCCCCGGTGAAATACTTCCGGGAGATGGCGTCCACCACCACCAGCACCGTACAGGGGGTGTGGGTGTCCCGGATATAGCGCAGGTTGGTGTCGTAGGCCACGGAATTTTCGTGCTTGCTGGTGAGCAGGGTTCCTTTGTGCTGGCCCAGGGTGAAGCGCACCATCCGCCCGTTTTTCAAGATATAGTTGTTGATGACCCCGGCGGCGGTGTGCTTGTCCACCCCAATCATGCGGCAGGCCGACCAGGCGGCCAGGATGTTGTACACGTTGTAGATGGACCGGAAGGCCAGCTGAATGGGGGTGTCCCCGTCCAGCACCAGCTTGCCCGCCTCCAAATCCAGCTCGGTGACGGCAAAGTCGGGGTGGGGGCGGTGGTGTCCGCACTGGGTGCACCGGTAGTGGCCGATGTGGTTGTAGTGGTAGAGGGAATACTCCATCTTGCCGCCGCAGGCGGGGCAGAAAGCTCCGTCGTCATACATGCCGTGGTGCTCTTTGGTGGCCCCCGGCCACGCCTCCAGCCCAAACCACTTCACCGGGTTGCCCTGGTGGGCAAAGCAGGCCACCAGAGGATCGTCGGCGTTGAGCACCAGGGTGGTGGAGGGGTGAATGGCGGGGAGAATGGCCTCATACACCCACTGGGGGTGTCCGTTGCGGGTGAGCTGGTCCCGGTACAGGTTGGTGATGACAAAGTGGGTGGGGTGGAACCAGTGGAAGGTGTGGCGGGCGTACCGCTCATCGCTTTCCAGCAGCAGCACATCCCCCCGCACCTGGCCAGACAGGTCACACTGGGACAAAATGAGGGTGGTAACCCCCTCAATCTGGTTGGAGCCCTCGGCGTTGTACACCACGTTTTTCCCCGCCGCCTTCAAAATGGCGGCAATCATCTCCACCGTGGAGGTCTTGCCGTTGGAGCCGGTGACGGCGATGACGTAGGGGGGCAGCTTCACCCGGCCCAGCACGTCCGGGCACACCTTCAGGGCGAACTGTCCGGGCAGGGAACTGCCTCGGCCCAGCAGCTTGCCCACCAGGCGCATGAGTTTACACAGGATGATGGCAAAAAATCGTCTCATGGAACCAGCCTCTCTTCTCAGTTTGACGGGTTATGGCCCCGGTCCAGCCAGATCATCAAAGCAGTCAGATCCGCCGGGCTCACCCCGCTGATGCGCCCCGCCTGGCCCAGATTCAACGGCCGGATGTGGCTGAGCTTCTGCCGGGCCTCCAGGCGCAGGCCCTGGATGGCGTTGTAGTCCGTGTCCGGGGGGATGGCCCGGCGTTCCAGCTTGGCCATATCCGCCACCTGCCGCATTTGCCGGTCAATGTACCCCTGGTACTTCACCGAGATTTCCACCTGCTGGGCAATTTCTGTGGAAATCTGGGGGCGTTCCCCGTCGAAGGGGGTCAGGTCGGTGTACGTCACCCGTGGACGGCGGAGCAAATCCGCCAACCGGGCCCCGTGGGGGCAGGGCGGCTCCCCCCGGGCGGCCAGCATGGCATCCAGGGCGGGGGAGGGGGCGGCCCCGGTGTGCTCCAGCCGTTTGGCCTCCCGCTCCACAGACCTGTATTTCTCCTCCACCGCCTGCATCCGCTCCTCACACACCAGCCCCACCCGGTAGCCCAGGCGGCACAGCCGCTGGTCGGCGTTGTCCTGGCGGTGAATGAGGCGGTACTCAGTGCGGGAGGTCATCATGCGGTAGGGTTCCTCGGTGCCCTTGGTCACCAGGTCGTCAATCAACACCCCGATGTACCCATCTCCCCGGGTGAGGATGAGGGGCGGCTCCCCTTTCAGCTTCAACGCGGCGTTGATGCCCGCCACCAGCCCCTGGGCGGCGGCCTCCTCGTAGCCGGAGGAGCCATTGAACTGCCCCGCACCGTACAGGCCGGGGACAGACTTAAACTCCAGGGTGGGCAGCAGCTGGGTGGGGTCCACACAGTCGTACTCGATGGCGTAGGCGGGGCGGGTCATCTCCGCCTGTTCCAGCCCCGGGATGGTGTGGAGCATCTCCACCTGCACCTGCTCGGGCAGGGAGGAGGAGAAGCCCTGGATATACAGCTCCTCGGTGTTCAGCCCCATGGGCTCAATGAACAGCTGGTGCCGGGTTTTCTCGGGGAACCGCTCCACTTTGGTCTCAATGGAGGGACAATACCGGGGCCCTACCCCCTCAATGGTGCCGTCGTACAGGGGGGACTGGTCCCAGTTTTGACGGATGATGGCGTGGGTATTCTCGTTGGTGTAAGTGAGGTAGCACACCGCCTGGTTTTTGGGCGGAATTTTGGTGGTAAAGGAGAAGGGCACCACCGCTTCATCCCCCTCTTGCAGTTCCATGGGGGAGAAGTCCACACTGCGGCGGTGCACCCGGGGGGGCGTGCCCGTCTTAAACCGGCGCAAGGTCAGGCCCAGCCGCTCCAGGCAGGCGGACAGAGACTGGGCGGCGGCCATGCCGTCGGGGCCGGAGTCCCGCACCACGGGGCCAATGATGGTGCGCCCCTTCAAATAGGTGCCGCTGGCAATGATGGCAGCTTTGACCCCATAGGTGGCTCCCGTCTCGGTGACCACGGCGGACACCGCTCCCCCTTCATCCGTGAGAATGTCCACCACTTCCCCCTGTTTCACCCACAAATTGGGCTGGCACTCCAGGGTGTGCTTGCACACCTCCTGGTACCGCCGCCGGTCGGCCTGGGCCCGCAGGGACCACACGGCGGGGCCTTTGCCCCGGTTGAGCAGCCGGTACTGGATGCAGGCGGCGTCGGCGGCCTGGGCCATTTCGCCCCCCAGGGCGTCGATTTCCCGCACCAGGTGGCCCTTGCCGGTGCCGCCGATGGCAGGGTTGCAGGGCATGTTGCCCACGGCGTCCAGGTTGATGGTGAAGCACAGGGTGCGCAGACCCAGCCGGGCGGCGGCTAACGCCGCCTCGATGCCGGCGTGGCCCGCCCCGATGACGGCAATGTCAAATTGTCCTGCTTGATAGGGCATAAAAACAAGTCCTTTTGTGTCTATATTTGCTTGCCTCTCCCTCTGGGAGAGGTGGCAGCCCGTCAGGGCTGACGGAGAGGGTTCCCGCAGTGCCAGGATGCGCCCTCTCCGTCTGCTTGCGCAGACAGCTCCCCCAGAGGGGGAGCCAAGGGGCCGGATGGTTACTGGGCCACCAGTTCTAGCACCGCAATTTCCGGCTGGTTGAACAGCCGAAACCCGGGAATGGGGGTGGTGTTGTTGCCCAGCCCCCGGGTGGCAAACAGAGTGCTCTCCCCCAGGGTATACACCCCGGCGGTCCAGGTAGGAAACATCTGCCGCCCAGGGCCAAACATTCCATCGGTGAAGGGCAGGCGCACAATGCCCCCGTGGGCGTGCCCCGCCAAAATCAGATCGTAGCCACAGGCGGCGTACTGGTCAAAGAGGTTGTTGCGGTGGGCCAAGAGGATGGTGCACAGCCCCGGATGGGCGGCGGCAATCTCCTGGTACAGCTCGCCGGGGGTCTTTTGATCGGCGTAGCCGTTGGGGTCGTCCACCCCCGCCAGCACCACCTGGTCGCCGTTTCGCTCCAGCAGGGTGTACTGGTTGGACAGCACCGTCACCCCGTTCTCCTCCAGGATGCCCTTGGTGCGCCCCACATCTCCCACCGCCCACTCGTGGTTTCCCGTGACAAAGTAGGTGGGAGCAATGGCGGACAGGCCCTGGGCCAGAGCGGGGAGGATGCCCCGCTGGCTGGCCTGGTCGATGACATCCCCAGTGAGGGCGATGAGCTCTGGTTTCTGCTCCGCCACCCGCCGCAACAGGTCTTGGTGGTTCTCTCCATACACATGGCCATGGAGGTCGGAGAGGTGGACCATGCGCATCCCCACAAACCCCTGGGGCAGACCGGACACCGCCACCTGGGTGTGGGTCACCTCCACTCCCCACATCTGCCATCTGAGAAAGGCGGCTCCCCCCAGAATCACCGCTGCCGCGCCCAGGGCCGCACCCAGGGCGCGCAGGCGTTTAGTCTTCATCGTGGAGGTAATAGGGCCGCATCAGGCTGCGGTACTCGGTGGAGTCCTTCTGGCGGTTGGATTTCATGGGCGTTTCCACCGGGCGAGGCTTGTCGTTGCCCCGGGGCCGGCGGCGCTTTCCGGACAGGGAGGGGGGCAGGATGGTGGTTTGCTCCGGCTTTCCCTTCTTGCCCTTGTGATGCTTCCCCGCCTGGGGCTTGGCAGGCTGCTCCGGTTTGGCGGGCTGCTGGACCTGGGGCTCCGGCTTGGGCGGCTTGCGGTCGTTGCGGGGCTTGCGCTCCCGGTGGGGCTTCTCCCCCTTGGGCGGAGCCGCCGGGCGGCGGGGGGCCAGGAGCCGGGCAGTGGCGTCCATAATCACGTCGGAGTCCAGGGGATTGGGTTTATAAAAGTCGGTCTCGGGCACGGAGGGCTGCTGGGGCATGGTGTCCAGCAGCTTGCCCTGGCGCACGCCACGCTTGGGCCGGTTGTGCTGGGGCGGCTCCGCCTTGGCGGGTTTTGCCGGCTTGGCCGGGGGCTGGGGTTTCGCCGCCTTGGCAGGTTTCTCCGCCTTGGCAGGCTTTTCCGGTTTGGCGGATTTTTCGGCCTTGGCGGGCTTTTCCGCCTTCGGGGCCTTGGCCTCCTCCTGGCGTTGGCGGCGGCGGTCCCGGGCGGCCTGACGGGCCTCGGCATCCTCGGCGTTGATGATGCGTCCGTTTTTGTCCCGCTTGGGGGCCTCCAGGTTCACCATGGGGAAGGGGTGATCCTCCACCACAGGGATGGGACGGCCCAACAGCTTCTCAATGGCCTTCAAATCCGACTTCTCATCGAACTGGCAGAAGGACACGGCGGTGCCGGAGTGGCCGGCCCGTCCGGTGCGGCCAATGCGGTGGACGTAGGTCTCGGGGACGTCGGGGAGGTTGTAGTTGAACACCCAGGACAGCTCGTCGATGTCAATGCCCCGGGCGGCGATGTCGGTGGCCACCAGCACCCGCACACGGCCGGCCTTGAAGTCGTTGAGGGCCTGCACCCGGGCGGTCTGGCTCTTGTTGCCATGGATGGCGGCGGCGGGGATGCCCTGGGCGTTCAAGTCCCGGGCAATGCGGTTGGCCCCGTGTTTGGTGCGGGAAAACACCAGGGCGGCAGGAATGTCCCACTCCTGCATCAGGTAGCACAGCAGCTTGGTCTTGTTGTTCTTGTCCACATAGAAGAGCTTCTGGCCGATGACCGCCACCGGGGAGGACACCGGGTCCACCTCCACCCGGGCGTAGTCGTGGAGCAGGGCATTGACCAGCTCCATCACCTCGGGGGGCATGGTGGCGGAGAAGAAGAGGGTCTGCTTTTTCTGGGGCAGCACCTTCAACACCCGGCGCACGTCGTGGATAAAGCCCATATCCAGCATCCGGTCCGCCTCATCCAGCACGAAAATCTCAATGTGGCTCAGGTCCAGCAGGCCCTGGCCGTGGAGGTCCAGCAGCCGCCCCGGGGTGGCCACCAAAATGTCCAGCCCCTTTTTGATTTTGTCCACCTGGGGCTGCTGGCCCACGCCGCCGAAGATGACGGCACTCTTCAGGGGCAGGTGCTTGCCGTAGGCCACGATGGAGTCCTGGATTTGCAGGGCCAGCTCCCGGGTGGGAGTGAGAATCAGGGCGCGAATCACCCGAGGATTGGGGACTTTTTTGGACAGACGCTGCAAAATGGGGGTCGAAAAGGCACAGGTTTTGCCGGTTCCGGTCTGGGCGCAGCCCAACACGTCCCGGCCCGCCAGGGCAGGGGGAATGGCGCCTTGCTGGATGGGAGTGGGGGCGGTGTACTCCTGCTCCGCCAAGGCCTTGAGAATGGGGTCACAGAGACCCAGTTGTTTGAAGTTCATGCGATCGTTCCTTTACTTGTATTGCATCAAAGCCTGTTTCACGGCTTCCACCGTCTCCGCCAGGCTCTGGTTGTGTACGGGGACGGTGAGATGGGCGCATGTCTCGTAGAGGGGGGTGCGGTAGTCGTAGACGTCGGCCAAAGTCTGGCCCGGCTGGAGGGCAATGCCCCGGGTGGCCATGTTGTGGATGCGCCCTTCCACTTCCTCCAGGGTCAGCTGCAAATACACCACCGTACCCAAGCTGCGCATGTGTGTGATGGCCCGCTCCCGACAGATGCAGCTGCCGCCGGGGGCGATGACGGTATGGGTACACTGTACCGAGGCGATGGCATCCGCCTCCGCCTCCAAAAACCAGTCCACCCCATGGGTGTCCAACAGCTCTTGCAGCAGTGCCCCCTGCTGCTGCTGGATCAGCAGGTCCACGTCCAGAAAGTCGTAGCCCAGGGCCTTGGCCAGCACCACGCCCACGCTGCTCTTGCCCGAACCGGGCATTCCAATTAAGATGATGTTGTCCATCCTCGTCACATCCCATACGCGCCCCGGCTTTCTCTTGAAAAACCGGGGAAATTTGCCCATGATAAGACAGAATATTATATCAGATTCCCCAGGGAAAAGGCAAGGGGAAAGCCCCACGGCTTTCCCCTTATTTCGTTACTCTTTTTCGTCACTCTGCTCGGCCAGAATGTAAATGGGCCGCCGCTTGGTCTCCAAATAGGTTTTTGCCAGGTACTGGCCCATGATCCCCATGGTCAGCAGCTGGATGCCGCCCAAAAACAGAATCATGCACATCATGCTGGGCCACCCCGCCACCGGGTCCCCGAACAGCAGGGTTTTCCCCAGCACCACAACCAGAGCCGCCACCGCCGCCAGACACACCACCAGTCCCACCACCGAGGCGATGGCCAGGGGGGCGGTAGAAAAGGCCACGATGCCCTCTACCGAATACCGGAACAGCTTCCAGAACGACCATTTGGTCTCTCCCGCCACCCGCTCCACATTCTCATAGGGCAGCCAGTGGGTACGGAACCCCACCCAGCCGAAAATTCCCTTGGAGAACCGGTTGTACTCCTGCATGGACAAAATGGCGTCCACCATAGTCCGGTTCATCAGCCGGTAGTCCCGGGCCCCGTCCACAATGTCCGCATCGGAAATGCGGTTAATAAGCTTGTAAAACATCCGGGCAAACAAGCTGCGGATGGGAGGCTCTCCCTTCCGGGACACCCGCCGGGTGGCCACCGAGTCATACTCCCCGGTCTGGAGAATGTCATACATCTGGGGCAGCAAGCTGGGGGGGTCCTGCATATCTGCATCCATGATGGCTACATAGTCCCCCCGGGCGTGTTCCAGTCCGGCGTACATGGCCGCCTCCTTGCCAAAGTTGCGGGAAAAGGAGAAGTAGCGCACATTTTGGTGCTGTGCAGCATAGTCCCGCAGCAGGGCCAGAGTGCCATCCTTAGAGCCGTCGTTGACCAGCAAAACCTCCAACTCCACCTGCTTTTGTGCCATTTGGGCAGCTACGCTCTGAATCTCCTGTATAAAATAGGGCAGAGCCTGCTCCTCGTTGTAGCAGGGTACCACAACGGAAATCATGTCTTTCATTTTCTCTTACCCTTTCAATTCAATGAGGACATAATCCCCTTCCGCTCGAATGGTATGGTAGATATTATCCTCCACAATAGGCATATCCAGTTCTGTCATTTGAATGGAGGTATCCCAACCTGTCCATTTCATCTTGTCTTGAAGTCCATAAAAATACGTGAACTGGTATCCGCCCCATCCCCAACCGGCATCCCCGTTAAACTGGACGGGGACAAGACGCTGGAGAATGTTATAATCTTTCGGCATATTACGAAAAAATGGCGCAAGCCCAATCGACCCAGAGATCTGCACCGTTTTGACCGTCTCCCCCTCCAGCAAATGGGCTTCCGTCAGATCGTCAATGACCTGTTCGATTCGAAAGTCTGTGTAGTCCTTTTGCAGAGCCAGGGCGTTACCATAGGTAAAGGCAAAGACAAAGAGGATCCATGCCAGACCCAAACTCACCACCTTGCACCAGTAGGCACGCTGAGCAGTGACCGTCCACACCGCCACCAGAGCCAGCCACACCCCAAAGCCGTACATGGCTCGTGGAGCATACAATGCCCCCTCCAGCACCGGGTACAGCCCAAAGCTGAACAGCACACTACACCCCAGGGCTGCCCCAGAGACCAGCAACGCCCCCAGCTTGTTTCTGGAAGAGTCCCGCACCTGCACATAGAGAAACGCCGCACACAGCAGCAGGATCACCAGCAACCACTCCCGGCGGAAATCCGTATAAACCAGCCGAAAGTAGGTTCGAAAGCTCTCTACCGTGTGGGGAATGAGTTGGGAAAAGGCCGGAATCCCACCGGAGACGTACTCCTCCGTCACCCGCATGAGAAACAGCCGGAACACTCCCAATCCAATGCCATATCCCGCCACGGAAATGCCCACAAACCGCAGAATTTCTTCCACTTTCTCTCCTTGGTTCCACCGTCTCATGGAAAGAAGGATAACAAACATTGGGAAAATGCCGGTGGCTGGCTGATAGGTGGTGCACACCACCAAAATTCCTGCGACGCTTGCCACCAGATAGGGCAGCCATCCCTTCCGATACAGCAGCAGAGGGAACACCCCCGCCAGCACCGACAGGGCCATATAGGGGGCGTCAAACTTATAGGAAAAGCACTCCAAAAAATAGGGGGACAGGCCCATCGGGAGCACTGCCGCATACTCCCACACGGAGAGTCGCTCCCTTCCTGTCACCACTCGCACTACGGCCACGCCTGCCACGGCCAACACCAGTGCCGCTACAAGTTGTGGTAGGGGCGAGATGTCATTCAGATACCGCCCGGTGTGGAGAACCGTGGAGAGAAAATTGGACAGATAGCGACTGAAATTCTCCCACCCCTGATAACCGAATGTAATGCGGCCCATGTCGTCGATGTAGTTAAAGTCTGCCCGTAAAATGGCACTGATCCCCAACGCATATAGAGCCCACAGTACGCCCACCGGCAGCAGCCATTTATAAGCCTGTCTTTTCCATTGAGCCACCATCTCCCCACTGGGAACCACCTGATTCCATTGTCTCACTATTCTCGCTCCCAACCATCATACATTGAATTATTCAATGAAGCGGTCACATGTTGACCACTCATCCAACTTACCCACTATACCTGTATCTTTGAAAAGATGCAATAGAATTTCTCCATATTTCCCACCTAGAATCTCATCCTTTGTCATGATTTGCCTGGTAGGAGCGGTTGAATCCGCTCTGTTTTTCTGGTATACTAAAATGAAAAATTGTTTCCACAGGAGGACCACACACATGGCAAACAAGAAGGTGGTATTGGGGCTTTCCGGCGGCGTGGATTCCGCCGTGGCCGCCCAGCGGCTCATGGCACAGGGCTATGAGGTGCTGGGTCTGTACCTGGACATCGGCTTGGGCGGGGAACAGTCCGCCCGGGACAATGCCGCCAAATTGGGCATTCCCCTCACCGTGCGCTCCATCCAGCAGCAGCTGGAAGAGCATGTGTGCGCCCCCTTTGCCCAGGATTACCTCTCCGGGCGCACCCCCATTCCCTGCGCCCGTTGCAACCGGGCGGTGAAGTTCCCCACCCTTTTGGCCTTTGCCGATGAAATGGGGGCAGACTATGTGGCCACCGGCCACTATGCCCGCATTGGCGTAGGTACCGACGGCGGCCCCATCCTGCTGCGGGGCACCTCCTCCAACGACCAGTCTTACATGCTCTCCCGGCTCACCCGGGACATGCTCGCCCGCATTCTCTTCCCGCTGGGGGACACCCCCAAGGCGTTGACCCGGCAAGAGGCGGAGGAGGGCCAGCTGCCCGCCGCCTCCCGGCCCGACTCCATGGAGATCTGCTTCATCCCCGACGACGACTACGCCGCCTGGCTGGACTCCCGGGGCGGCACGCCCCCACCGGGCAACTTTGTGGACGCACAGGGCAACGTGCTGGGCACCCACAAGGGCTTTCACCACTACACCATCGGGCAGCGGCGAGGGCTGGGGGTATCCTCCACCGGGCGGCTGTTTGTCACCGAAATCCGCCCCCACACCAACGAGGTGGTGCTCTCCCACGGGGAGGGGCTCCACGCCTCCCTGGTGCAGACCCAGGCGCTGAACTGGCTGGCCGAGCAGCCCCTCACCGGCCCTCTGGAGGTGGAGGTGCGGCTGCGCCACTCCCGCCACCAGGACCCCGCCACCCTCATCCCCCTGGGGGATGACCGGGTGGACATCCACATGAAGCGTCCTGCCCGCGCCCCCACGCCGGGCCAGCTGGCGGTGTTCTACCAGGGCGACCAGGTACTGGGAAGCGGGTGGATCGTATGAAGCCGGATTGTCTGGTGATCTGCGGCCCCACCGCCTCGGGCAAAACCGCCCTGGCGGTGGCCCTGGCCCAGGTCTTGAACGGGGAAGTGGTGTCGGCGGACTCCATGCAGGTCTACCGGGGCATGGACATCGGCACCGCCAAGCCCACAAAGGAAGAGATGCAGGGGGTGCCTCACCACATGCTGGACGTGGCAGACCCCGGGGAGAACTACTCAGTGAGCCGCTATGTCACCGACGCCATCCCCATCATGGACGACATTCTGGCCCGGGGCAAGCTGCCCATTGTGGCCGGCGGCACGGGGCTGTACATTGACCACCTCATGGCAGGGCGGCAGTTTGCCCCCTTCGCCCCCCACACCGCCCAGGTGCGGGAGCAGCTGCAACAAAAGGCCCGGGAGGAGGGGCTGGAGCCGCTGCGGCAGCAGCTGGCCCAAGTGGACCCGGAGGCCGCCGGGCGGCTGCACCCCAACGACGAAAAGCGCATCATTCGGGCCCTGGAGGTGTACCTCACCACCGGCAAGACCATCACCCAGCACAACCGGGAGTCCCAGGCCATTCCCCCCCGGTATCACCCCCTCACCATCGGCCTGGACTTTGTGGAGCGGCCCCACCTGTGGCAGCGCATTGACCGCCGGGTGGACATGATGATGGAGCAGGGGCTGGAAAACGAGGTGCGTGGGCTGCTGGAGCGGGGCATTTCCCCCGCCTGTACCGCCATGCAGGCCATTGGTTACAAGGAGATTGCCGCGGCCTTGCAAGCTGGCCGACCGGTGGAGGAAGGGGCCGAGGAAGTGAAGCTGCGCTCCCGGCAGTACGCCAAACGGCAGCTGACCTGGTTCCGCCGCAACCCCCACACCCACTGGATTCGATGGGAGGAATCCCCCAATTTTTCCCAGGCTGTCGCCTTTTCGACAGAACTCACTCACGCCCATGGCTTACAATAACAGCACTCAGGGCAGGGCTTTGTCCTGTCCCGAAAAAGAAAAGGAGTGCTTACCTATGAGTTTTACCACCGTTGCCGTGGGCAAACAGCCCAACGTCCAGGACAGTTTTCTGTCCACCATCCGCCGTACCGCTGCCCGAGTCACCGTTTTCTTGGTCAACGGGTTCCAGCTCCGCGGTGTCATCACCGCCTTTGATCCCTATGTGGTGGTGCTGGTCACCGACGGCAAGCAGCAAGTGATCTACAAACACGCCATTTCCACCATTACCCCAGAAAAAGCGGTGAACATGGAGGAATGACGGTCTCGTCACAGGGGGCGCGCCCCCTGCACAGAAAGAAGGTCCCCATGAAAGAGAGTACACTGGTCAACAAGGTCATCATTGGCGTCATGTGCCTGGCGGTGATCGTATACTTTGCCGTCTATTTGGTCCGGGGGTTCCGGGACGACCTGGTCACCACCACCGCCTACAACTACTCTGTAGACGTGGGTACGGAAGCTTCCGCCCTGCTGGTGCGCAACGAACAGGTCATCTCTGCCACAGGCCAATATGTGGATATTCTCCTGGAAGAAGGGGAGAAGGTGGCCAAGGGGGGAACCATTGCCCTCATCCACGCCAGCCAAGACTCTCTGGACTCCCGACAGACCATCCAGGCTCTGGAGGCTGAAATTCAGCAGCTGGAGTACTCTCTGTCCACCGGCACCCAGGCCACCAACTCCTCCCGGCTGGACGCGGAGGTGATCTCCTCCATGGTAGCCATCCGCTCTCTGGCCGCCACCGGCGACCTGTCCACCCTGGAGGACTCCGCCCTCCACCTGCGCACCATGGTCTTTCAGCGAGATTACAGCTACGGCAACACGGAAGCGGCCGCCCAGATCCGCCAGCTCATTCAGGACAAGCAGGCCCAGCTGAACTCTCTGAACGCCTCCCTGAGCCAGGTATCCCAGACCATCACCGCCCCAGCCTCCGGCTCCTTCTCCGGGGAAGTGGATGGGTTTGAGGGCCTCATTACCCCGGACAAGCTCTCCTCCCTCACCATTTCCCAGCTCTCCGACCTGCTGAACCAGACGCCCCCCAATCCTCAGCCCGCCCTGGGTAAGGTCATCACCGGCACCACCTGGTATCTGGCCACCCTCATCGACCAGGAGTCGGTGTCCGGCCTGCTGGAGGGAAACCAGTATGACATCTCCTTCTTCCACGACTACTACGGCACCATTTCCATGACCTTGGAGCGTCTGGTGTCGGAGGAGGGTAAGACCATGGCCATCTTCTCCACCAAAGACCACCTGGCCGACACCACGCTGCTGCGCCAGCAGACCGTGGACATCATCGCCCAGCAGCTTGAAGGCATTCGCATTCCCCGCCAGGCCCTGCGGGTGGTGACCAAGACGGTGACCGACGAAAAGGGCAACGAAAGCCAGGTGAACACCTACGGGGTGTACAGCGTGATCGGCACCCAGGCTGAGTGGCAGGAGGTCAAGGTGCTCTACAGCGACGACGCCTTCTATCTGGTGGCGCCGGTGGACGAAACCGCCTCTGCCCGTCTGCGGGCCGGGGATGAGATCATCCTCAATACTACACACATTACCGATGGGATGGTGGTGCGCTCATGAATCTTTCCACAAATTTAGCCGCCGTGGTGGAAAACATCCGCCGCTGTGCCTTGCAGGCCGGGCGGGACCCGGAGGAGATTACCCTGGTGGCTGCCACCAAGACCCAGAGTGACGACACCATTCGCCAGGCCATTGCCGCCGGGGTAACGGTGTGCGGCGAAAACCGGGTGCAGGAACTGCTCGCCCACTGGGAGGCGGGGGCCTACGCCGGGGCTCAGGTCCACTTCATCGGCCACTTACAGACCAACAAGGTGAAATACCTCATGGGAAAGGTGGATTTGATCCACTCCGTATCCTCCCAAAAGCTGCTGGTGGAGATCGACAAGCAGGCCGGAAAGGCGGGGCTGTGTCAGGACATTTTGCTGGAGGTCAATCTGGCCCAGGAACCGTCCAAGTCCGGCTTTTTCCTCCCCGAGGTATGGCCCGCCGCCCAGCTGGCCGCTCAGCTGCCCCATGTGCGGCTGCGGGGACTGATGTGTATTCCTCCTGTCGCCCATGATTCTTCTGAAAATTTACCCTTCTTTCACAAAATGAAGGCTCTTGCTGTTGACATAGAGGGAAAAATGGGAGATAATAAAGCAGATCCCACGATACTATCCATGGGAATGAGCAACGATTATCCCGCCGCCATTGCCGCCGGTGCCACCCACATTCGATTGGGCACGGCAATCTTTGGCCCCCGCGCGCCCATTTCCACCCCATCTTAACATGCAATACATAGAAGGGAGTTCTCACCCATGAGTTTTTTTGATGAACTGAAGCGTCTGGCCCGTCCCTATGAGGACGAAGATGAGGATGATTACGAAGAGGATTTCACCCCCGTCCACAACAGCTCTTCCACCCCCAGTGAGCCCACCCGCGCCAGCGAGGTGGAGCGCCGCAGCAACAAAGTGGTCAACATCCACACCACCACTCAGCTGCAGGTGGTGCTGGTCAAGCCCGAGCGGTTTGAAAACGCCTCTGAAATTGCCGACCATCTGCGGGAGAAGCGCACCGTTGTGCTCAACCTGGAGCAGACCGACAAGACCATTGCCCGCCGTCTCATTGACTTTCTCTCCGGCGTGACCTACGCCAACGAGGGCACCATCAAGAAGGTGGCCCTGGCCACTTACATTATGACCCCCTACAACGTGGAGATCATGGGAGACCTCATTGATGAGCTGGAAAACAACGGGCTGTACTTCTAAGAAATAGACGACAAAGGGGACTTATACAATGATGACTCCGCAGGAAGTAGCCAGCCATGTCTTTGCCAAGGCCACCTTTGGCGGCTACAATATGACCATGGTGGATGAGTTTCTCGATCAGCTCACCGAGGACTACACCGCCCTTTATAACGACAACACCATCTTGAAAAACAAACTCAAGGTGCTCTCCGACTCCATTGAGGAGTACCGGGCCACCGACGTGGCCATGCGTAAAACCCTGCTGGCCGCCCAGCAGATGGCTGAGTCCATGGTCAGTGATGCGGAGAAGAAAAAGACCCAGATGGAGCGGGACGCCACACAGCGGGTCGAGGCGCGCAAAAGCCAGCTACAGACCGAGATTGCCGCCGAAGAGTTCCGCCTCAAGCAGGCGCAGGAAGCCACCGCCGCCTACGTCAAAAAGCTCTACGCCCTCCACCAGGAGGAGATGGAGTACCTGTCCCGGTTGGGCCAGATGGTGCCCCCTGACGCCTCCTCGGAGCCTCCGCAGGAGGAGGAGCCGCCAAAGGCGGTAGAACAGCCGGCTCCCCCCGTGGAGTCGCCCGCCCAGGAGGTAGAGGTTCCGCCTATCGCACCTCAGACCCCCGTCTACGACCCCGTGGACGACCTGGATTTGGACGCTACCCGCCGCTTTGAGGATTTGCAGTTCGGTAAGGACTATCAGATCAGATGACAGAAGGCCCGTGAAACTTCGGTTTCACGGGCCTTTTTGTGTGTAAGATGCTCCACACGCTCAAGCCCCCGAGGCCGGTCATACCGGCCTCGGGGGCTTGTGTTGCTTCTTATGCCAGAGAAATGGAGGTGCTTAGCTTCTGCGCTTGCGGCTCACGACCACCAGGCCCACACAGGCGGTGCTGACCAGCATCACGCCGGTAAACAGGGCCAGCTGGCTGGCGTCGCCTGTGGAAGGAACGGTGCTGTTGCCCTGATCCACAATCACATTGGCCAACACATAGGTGCTGAAGTGGGTGAGGTTGGCGGTCACGGTGTTGGCGGTCTTGTTCACCGTGATGGGTACCTCTGTCTTCTTGCCGTTTTCGTCCACATAGTACAGCTTCAGGTGGTCGGCAGTGAGGCCGTCGGGAATGGCGAAGGTCACCTGCACGGTTCCATCCGGCTGCACCGGTTTGCCGTCCAGCAGGGCGGTAATTTCCATGACATACGCATGGCTCATGTCAGAGACCACACCGCTCAAAGCCTTCTCCACGCGGGTGTAGATGTCGCCGTCCTTGACGTTGTCCACCGTAATCACCGTGTTGGGGGCGAAGACCTGGTCGGCATTGCCCATGGTGATCTGGTTGCTGGTGTTGTTGTCCAGAATCACATCCCCGTCGGGCTCCACGGGAGTGGAGGGTTCAGGGCTGGGCTCCACAGGAGTGGAGGGCTCGGGGCTGGGCTCCACGGGAGTGGAGGGTTCGGGGCTGGGCTCCACAGGGGTGGAGGGCTCGGGGCTGGGCTCCACGGGGATGGAGGGCTCGGGACTGGGCTCCGTTGCCTCGTCCTTTTCAAAGACCGCTGTGACGGTGACGTTGCCCTCGGGCATGGTGAAGGTGTTGTCGGTAATCTTCACCGTCTCGTTATCCACCTTCCAGTCCACAAAGTGCCAGCCGGCCTCTGCCTTCTGGGTCAGGGTGACGGTGGTACCGGCGGTGGCGGTGGTGGGATTGGCAGAGGCAGTGCCCTGGCCTTCGGTCTTGACGGTGACAGTGTACGCCTCAGGCTCCACAATCTCGCCGTCCTTGGTGATGACGATGTAGCTGACCAGCATATCGTTGTTGGCGTTCTGGTTCTCCTTGGGGCTCATCTTCAGCTCCAGGCTGCCCGCCTCGGTCAGCGTAGCCTCCATCTGAACAAACTCGCCTTCCTGGACGTTCAGGTTCTTCTCAGCGCTGGCCAGAACCTGGTCGCCCTGGAGCAGCTCGATGGTGGCGTTGCGCTGATAGGTGGTCTGGTACCAGATGTTCTTGTAGCCCACATACACCTGATAGGTGCCGGGCTCCAGGTTGTCAAGCTGGTAGGTCAGGGGCTTACCGCGGCCATCGTCGGGGTTGGTGTTCTTGGAGTCGGTCATGTTGCGGATGGTGGAATAGGCATCGTCGCCCATGTTGTTGTTCACTTCCACCTCAGACTCCAGGTTGGTGCAACCCCAGCCGCTGTCCTTGTCATAGAACTGATCGGTGGTCTGGTTGAGCAGGGTAGCGGCATTGTACTTGAGGATGCTCTGGCCCAGATCCGTAAAGGCGGTGGCGCCGGCGTCCACGAAGTAGACCACGTTGCCAGGCACTACGGCCACAGTGGTGGACACCTCATGGCCAGCCACCGTACCGGTGAGGGGCAGGGTGCACACTTCGGTGGCGTCCTGGATGGCCTTCACCTCAGCCTCGTTCCAGGTCACCGCAGCTTCACTCTCGGTGTCACCCTGGACAACCCGCAGGGTCTCAGGGGCGGTGAAGTTGGTGCCCAAATAGCGGTGGTCGGGCAGAGTATCCAGTACCTTGAAGAAGTTGGGATCGGTCTTGAAGTTGGCGGTCACGGTGATGTTGCGGGCAGGGGTGGACTCCATGAGGGCAGGATTGCGGGCCGCATCGGTGATGTGGGCATCCTCGCCGTCGGTGGTCCAGGAATCAAAGATCTTGCCCTCGGGCACATCGGCGTAGAAGGTCACGGAGGAACCGGCCTTGTACTTCTGGGAGGTAATGGTGTGGGCCTCGTCCAGATAGCCGTTTACCACGGTGACGGTGTAGCCGTCCACATAGTTAGCGGTGACCGTGACGTCCGCATCGGGCATCACAAAGGTGGTGGTCTCGCTGTAGGCGTTGGCAAACTTCACGCTCTCATGGTCTGCGGACCAGTGGTCGAACATCTTGTTCTCGGGGGCCTCACCGGCCTCCAGGGTGATGGTCTGGCCCACGTACACCTTCTTTTCGCTGGTGTCGGAGCCCAGCTTCAGAGTCAGGGTGCGCTGGGTGCCCTCGCTGATGGTAAACTCCTTGGTAATGCTGTCCCCAGAGAAGGCACCGCAGAAGTTGATGGTCAACGTGCCGATGCCGGGGGCGGTGTTGTTGGCGTAGTCTACGGTGTAGTCCACGCCGCGGATCAGGGTCTGCTCACCCAGCTTCACCTCGGGGGCGGGACGGACGGCTTCACCCTTGTAGGCGTAGCTGTTCTCCAGGGTGACGTTGACCTTGCTGCTGTCAACCACCGTGCCACTGGTGACCCGGAACTCTGCGCCGGAGCCCCAGGCGTTAACGGTATCGCCGTAGGTGCTCTTGGGCACCACCAGGATGGACTTGGCATTGACCATCTCACTAAAGGCGGTGGTCTTCCAGCCGGTGGTCTTGCTCCAGCTGCCGGTGCCTACCTTGGTCCAATCGCCGCTGTTGGGGTCGCCGGTGAGTTCGCTGATGGGCTTGGAGCTGATGTAGATGTCGTGCTCGCCATAGGCTCCGTTGAGGTTGGAGCTATCCTGACGGGGCAGGTAGCGGATGCCGTTGATGGCAGTCTCGTTCTTCAGCTCCACCATGAACCACAGCTGGCTCAGGGGGGTGGTTTTGCTCCAGTCAGAGTGCCAAATGGTGTTGGTGTTGCCGTCAATGAGGTTAGAGCCGGGCTGACCGGTGTAGTAGTTGTCCACCTTGACCGCGCCCAACACGTTCCGGTCCAGCTCCTTGCCCTCACGGCCCAGCTGCACCACATAGCTGTAAGTCTGACCGTAGTTGTTGTCGGCGGAGACGGTGAGGGTGCCGTCCTCATTGAAGGTGACGGTGAAGTCGCTGGTGCCCTCTACGGTGACGGAGTCGGCGGTCACAGACTCGTCGACGGCCAGGGTGTAGCTGGCACCGGTCTCGCTGTTGACGTCAAAGCCGGCCACGGCCTTGCCGTTGATGGAAATGCCGGTGATGGGGTAGGAGGAGGTGGGAACCTCAAAGCTCTCGTTGCTCTTGGCCATCAAATCCTCGGCTTTGTTGGTGTTCACCGGGGAGATGCGGTAGGAGTAGCTGTAGCTCTTGTCGGTGGGGAAGAAGTACCCGGCCAGAGGCTTGTGGCCCATGAAGGCGGTGTCGCTGACGCCGTTCTGGTGCAGGTCAATGTTCCACACAATGTTCTCTTGCTGAGGAATCTGGTTGGGGTGACGATACTGGGCATTGTTGTAGGATTGGGCGTTCATCTCCTCGGCAGTGTAGTGCGCCACGGAGCTCTCCAGCAGGCCGTCACCGGTGACCATCAGGCCCACGCCCTGGTCGTTGGTCAGGGCCGTCCAGCGGATGTCGGTGCGGTTGCCGTTATCCTGGGGCTTGGGCATCTTCTTGCCGTCCCAGTTGGAATCCTCACCCATAGCATTGTTGGGGTCATACACCGTGGAGGTGTACACGCCCACGGTGGAGCCGCTGCTGCGGTCCACATAGTTCTCCTCGGGGCCGCGGCCATAGTAGATGAGGTTGTCATAGTCCCCGGAGATGACCATACGGCCACCGATCTTGGGCAGACCGTTGGGGGCAAAGTTGGTGGAGGGAATGAACTGGCTCAAAACCACGATCTCGCCGTTGCCATAGATCTGGTAGGCCATCAGAGCACTGGCGGACACCTTCATGTTGCCGCTCATGGCCATGAGCACCTGCGTATCGCCCTTGGTGACCGCCACTTCCAGGTTGGAGAGGTTCTCTGCCGCACCGGCGTTTTTCAGGTTGGCGTCCTTGCCCACGGTGGTGTCGTTGTAGGTCTCGGCCCGGTACAGGCTCTGCTCGGGGCCCTGGGTCATGACCACGTCCCCATCCAGGCTGTAGGAGAGGATGACGCCGTTTTTGGTGTCCAGTACGATCTCAAAAGCCTGATTGTTGTCGGTGGTGCCGGCCAGGGTAAGCTGATTGCCCACCTGCTCGGTCTTGGTGAAGGTCTTGTCCGTGCCCTGAGCCTCAGCGGCGGCGGCAGCGTCGGTGACGTTGAGCTGGAACTGCTCATAGGCCACCTCATGGCCAGCCTTGGCCCAGTTGGTGTCATTTTTCAGCTCTACGGAGAAGTCCAGCAGATAATCCCGGCCCTCCACTGCATCAAACTGGGGCAGGGTAATGGCGACGTTCTGCACTTGATCTCCGGTCATGATGGACTGGCCATCCATGTTGGGGGTGGACAGATTCAACGTGCCGCTGTCCAGCTCTTTGATTCCATCCTCGGTGAGCTTCCAGGTGATCTTGAAGGCGCTCAAATTGGTGTTCTCATACTCGTTGACCACCTTGACGCTGATCTCCTGACCGGGGGTGACGTCCAGGCTGTCCATGTAGAAGTTCACCTGCTGGTGCACCTTCTTTACCTCCGCCATCTTGGGGGAGGGAGTACGGTCGGCATAGACCAATCCGTTGCCGCAGAAGGCGTTATCATTGTTGTTCTTGTCGATCCAGTCCCCGCCGTAGCCCCAGAACTCATCCTTGTTTCCATCCTCATCGTATCGAACGGTACGGATGGACTGGTCGATGTAGTCCCAGATAAAGCCGCCCTGGGCCTGGTCATTCTGGCGAATGGCATCCCAGTGCTCCATGGCATTGCCGTAGGCCTGTCCCATGGCGTGGTTGTACTCGGAATGGATGAAGGGCATCTGTCCGTTGTAGCCGGCCACATAGTTGGGCAGCACATACTGGGTGGACTGCACGTCCACCATGTTGTTCTCACGCACGGCCACGGTCCAGGGGTCTGCTCCGGCGTCCTTCACATAGGGGTGCTGATAGCCGTCGCTCTCCCGCTCGTACTTGCGCAGACGGTCGGGATCGCGGGCCAGCAGGTACATGGAGGCCACATAGAAGCCGTAATCCTCATTGAGGGGGGCATAGCTGTAGGTAGCCTCGTTGCCCAGAGACCACATGATGACACTGGGGTTGTTCTTGTACATCTCCAGGTTGGTGGCCACACGGTCGGTGACGGTGGCAACCCACTCAGGCATACCCGAGCCGGTGCCGGTGGGCACCTTCACCCCGTTCATGGCCGCGGCATGGCTCTCCACGTTGGCCTCGGCGCACACATAGAGACCCAGCTCATCGGCCAGCTCGTACAGGGCCTTGTCGTTGGGATAGTGCGAGGTACGAATGGCGTTGAGGTTGTACTCTTTCATCAGAGTCAAATCGGTGAGGTAATCATCAAACGTGAGGGCATGTCCGGTTTCCAGGTCGGTGTCATGGCGGTTGACGCCGCGCAGCACCACCTGACGGCCGGTAATCTGCATCTGCTCGTGACCGGCGTCGTCCAGGTTCACCTTATAGATCTCCCGGAAGCCAACCCGCTCCACCACAGACTCCATCACCTTACCGCTCTGGTCCTTGAGTTCTACCACCAGAGAGTACAAGTTGGGGGTGTCGGGGAACCACTTGGCGGGATTGGTCACCTCCATGGTGCTGGTGACGGTGGTACCGGAATCCTTGAGCTTTTCCTCATAGGTACCGGCGGCCTCCAGTTTCACCGTCTGATCCTTCGCGGTGGCCACTTTTTCACCGTCGTTATCCACAAGGTAGGTGGAAACGGTGTAAGTGCCCGCCTGGGTGTTGTGCAGGGCGCGCACATCGGTCTCCACGGTCACGTTGACATCGCTGTCCTCGCTGGTGCGATCCACAAAATCCGTGGTGAAGAAGAAGTCCCGGATCTCCGCCTCATCCTTGGAATAGAGGTATACGTCACGGTAAATACCGCTCTCACGGATGAAGTCCTGGTTCTCCAGCCAGCTGCCGATGGACCAGCGGAACACCTTCAAGGCAATGGTGTTCTCCCCATCCTTCTCCAGATAGGGGGTGATGTTGAAGTCATGGGCGGTGAAGGAGTCAGTGGAATAGCCCACCTGGTGTCCGTTCACATAGAGGTAGTAGGCGGACTCCACACTCTGGAAGGAGATGAAGATTTCCCGCCCGTCCCAGTTTTCCGGCAGGGTGAAGCTGGTACGGTAATAGCCCACCGGGTTATAGGTCGTCGGCGCCTTGGGCTGGGCGTAGTTGGTGGTCTCAAAGTTGCCGAACCAGGGCAGGGACTGGTTGGTGTATATGGGCTCGTCGTACTTGAAGGTGCCGTCGTCGTTGCGGTAGGTCTGCCAGGCCTGGGGCACATACTCCTTTTGGAAGGCATTTCCCGTGTAGTCCTTGGCCAAATATTCCGCATCCACCTTCTCCGCCTCGGCCGGGGTTTCCACCATGGCGAAGTCCCAGTCCTTGCCGGAGAGCAGCTGGTAGTATGTAGAGGTCTCAGGGCCCACCTTGTCCAGCACGGACTGCTCCGCCTTCAAGGCGGTGGCGGTGTCCTGATAGGAGATGAACTGGCTCTTGGCCCGCTCGCGGTTGATGCCGATGACCTGGCTCTGGTCATACCATTCATCCCCGGTAAAGTTGGCATTCCCATCCTGATCGAAGGCAATGCTATTTTGGAAGTGTTCTTCCCGGATGTCCAGCACATGGTCATAGACTTCCGAGCCGGTGTAACGGGCAGCCAGAGATGGGGCCACCAGTCCGGTTGCCAGGATTGTCGCTAGGGTTGCAGAGATGGTGCGTCGTAGTTTGCGTTTCAACGCTGGTTTCATATTCTACATTCTCCCTTTCTTGTGCCTGGGGGTTTTGGCGATGTTACAAAATTCACCCACATGACAACGCCATTTTTTACATCATACCAAACCCACGCAAAGATTTCAACCCGCTATCTATATATTTTGCTCAGCAAATCCCCATTTTTTCGACATGGTTTTGTGTGAAATTTATATCCCAAAACGTCGGTTCTCCGTTCTATTTCAAAAAAGATGCAGCAGAAATCCGCTGCATCTGTGTTTTTTTATCTTTTTTGGTTTTTCTGTTCCATCAGATTGGACAAGTCCTGCGGGGCGGCCAGCACATAGGCGGCATACTCCACCGTCTGCTGCTCCACGCTGCCCCATTTGGCATAGCCGAAGTCCACGCCAGCGGCCTGAGCCGCCAGGCTGTCCGAACGGGTATCCCCCACATAGAGAACTTCTTGGGGGCCCAAGTCCATGCGCCGCAGGCACTCCAAAATGGGGGCGGGGTCTGGCTTATGCCGGGTGGTATCCTCCTCCAGCACAGCTGTCTCCATGTACCGGTCCAGGCCGTTGCCTCCCATATCAATGCGGTACTGCGCCCGCTTTTTGGAGGACACCACCGCCTGGCGGATGCCCCGGCGCCGCATGGTCTCCAGCAACTCATTGACACCGTGGTAAGGCGTGGCTCCCTCCTCATACTCATTGACGTAGCGCACCCACCGCTGATAGGTTTCCTCCAGGTTGGGGATGTTCAGCTCCTTTAGGGTTGCCACCCCCGGATAGGACATGTATTTCAGCACATCCTCCAGAGCCCACTCCTGCCCCAACTCCTCTTTGATGATGCGCAGCAGGGGATATAGATTCATGTTTACGGTGTTGAGTAAGGTGCCGTCAATGTCGTAGAGCACCGCTTGATAATCTTTCATCTTTTCCATCCTCTCAAACAACAGATGCAGCCGTGGGGAGACTGCATCTACTGGTGGTTTTATGGCAGGCTTGTGCGCCGGAAAACGCGCTCCGCTGGGTGACGCGCTCCGCTGGAGCCCTTTGGTTCGCTCCGCTGGGATCTATGCGGTGTTGCCACCGCCGGAAGCCGGGCCACCGGCAGCTGGGAACAGCTGCACACCAGGGTAAGCCCCTGGGGATAGAAGGACGTATGGGCATAGAAGCAGACATTTCCCATAGAATCGCTCAGCCATCTATGTGACCCCACCAGGGGAAGGGGCGAACCTAGATGTATGCAGTCTCACCCAGTACCGCGGGGTGGATTCCCAAGGCGGGGGAAGGCCCCCTAGTTGGCGGCTCCGCCGCCCTCCCCCTGGGGCTTCTTCCGCCGGTGGTGGGGACGGCTGCGGCGGCGCTTTTCGCCCCCCGCTCCAGTTTCCTGGCCCTGCTTGGGCCCTGGTTGCGTCTGCTTGGGGGGTTGTGTGGGCTGCTTAGGCTGCTGGGGCTTTTGCGCCCCACCCTTGGGCTGGCCCTGCTGGGGCTTGGGACCCCGGCTGGGCCGCTTGAAGCCTGAACCGGATGAGCCAGATTTCGCCTTGGGCTTGTCCGATGCCGCCGGAGCGACGGGGGCCTGCTTGGGCTTGTCCGGTTGGGCCTCCTTCTTTCCGCCGCCCCGGCGGCGGCGATTGCGGGAGGCGGACTTTTTCTCCTCCTCCGCCTGTTGGTTGACCGCCATATACTGCTCCAACAGAGCGGCCAGGCTGGCAGTATCCCCCAGACTGCGCTCCTCCTCGGGGGGAATGTAGCGCAGCTTCTCCAGCTCCTCCTTGGGCGGCGCCACATAGTCCTCCGGCCGCTTGCCTTTGCCGTTGCGCACCACTCGAATTTCGGTAGTTCGATAGGTCTTGGGCTGCTCGGTGGAGTCCTCCAGGCGCACCTTCACCTGCTCCCGCAGCAAATTCACCGCCGTGACGTTGCCCACTCCGTCGGGACACTCCACAAAGGAGTCCTGCTTGGGGCAGCGTTTCACCGCGTCCTCATAGGCCTCCTGCTCATATTTCAAACAGCACATCAGCCGTCCGCAGGTGCCGGAAATCTTGGTGGGGTTCAAAGACAGGTTCTGGGTCTTGGCCATCTTGATGGACACCGGCTGGAACTCGTCCAGGAACTGGTGGCAGCAAAAGGGCTTGCCGCAAATGCCCAGACCGCCCAGCATCCGCGCCTCGTCCCGCACGCCAATCTGCCGCAGCTCAATGCGGGAGCGGAAAATGCTGGCCAAATCCTTCACCAAGGCCCGGAAGTCCACCCGGCCCTCCGAGGTGAAGAAGAAAATAATCTTGCTGCCGTCAAAGCTGTACTCCACTTCCACCAGCTTCATATCCAGGCCGTGGCGCTCCACCAGCTGCTGGCAGACCTTCATGGCATCCTTTTCCTTGCGGTGGTTGTCCTTGACCTGCTTTTCATCCTTGGCGGTGGCGATGCGCACCACCGGACGCAGGGGCTGCACCACCACATCGTCCCGCACCATGGCGTTGGGACGGGAACAGACGCCGTACTCCAAGCCCTTGCCGGTTTCCACAATCACCCCGGTTCCCTGTGGAACCTGTAGGCCCTGTGGATCAAAATAATACTGTTTTCCGCCCGCTTTGAAGCGGACTGCAATGATCTCTGTCATGGATGTTCCTCCGTATATCTCATGCCCCGCAGGGGCAGTTTCAGCCGAACAGGCGGGCGCACGCCCATCCCAGCACATGGCCCGGGCCAGGGTTGTACACCCCGTTTTCCCGGCACTGCTTCAAAATTTGCAGCACCTTGGCCCCCCGGGCGGGGTGGGCGGAGAGCTGTTGGGCCACACACCCTTCGGTGAGGGCCAAAAGATCCAGCAGCTGGGCACTCTTCGGCTTTTCCAGCTCCAAAGCGGTCAACCCCTGGGCCACCTCCAGCTCGCTGCCGGTGAGCAGCAGCCGGGCCAACTGTTCGGCCTTTTCCAGCTGCTGGGGGTCGGGCTGGGGCTCCTGAGGGGGCAGGGCCAGGGTCTCACACCGGGACCGCACCGTCTCCAGCAGCCGCCCAGGTTGGGCGGCAAGCAGGAGAAAGGCCCCGTAAGCAGGGCCATCCTCCAAAATCTTCAACAGGGCGTTCTGGGCCGCCGGGTTCAGGGCGTCGGCGGGGGAGATGACGTACACCTTCCGGGCCCCTTCGTTGGGGGTAACATAGAGATCGGCCCGGAGAGCCCGGGCCTGATCTACGGTGATTTCCCGCTTATCCCCCAAGGTGGTCACCCACTGCACGTCGGGGTGAATGCCCCCCTGCACCTTTCGACAAGAACGGCACACCCCACAGGGCACCGGCTGCCCGGTGCACAGATAGGCCGCTGTCATCCGCTGGGCCAGCTGGGTGCGGCTGTCCTCACTGCCTCCGGTGATGAGGTAGGCGTGGGAGAGAGACTGGGGCAGTTCCATCACAGCCGTTCAAACCGCTCCACATCCACCACAAACACGGTGGCGCCACCCACGGTGACCTCCACCGGCATGGTGGGGATATAGCCGTAGGTCATCTCGGTGGCGGTGGGTATCATCTGCTTGCGGCTGTGGGAATACTCCCGAATAATGTCCATCACTGCCTGCACCTTCTCATCTTCCACACCGATGAGCAGTGTCACGTTGCCGGCCATCAAAAAACCGCCGGTGGTGGACAGACGGGTGGACGAAAACCCCTTTTTGGACAGGTTCTGGGTCACAGTACCCACGTCGTCATGGTTGATGATAGCAATGATTAGTTTCATAGGATCTCCCCCTTTACATAGACCAACCGTTCTTGGACCACTTTGATACTACCAGTATTATATCCTATCTGCGCCAAATAGGCCAGATGTTTTTTGTCTACTTTTTCACCAGGGGCCACCACAGGAATCCCAGGAGGATAGGGGGCCAGCTGGCAGGCGCACACCCGGCCCTCACTCTCCGCCCAGGCCACTTCCTGGGTGGGGGCAAACAGGGCCTGACGGGGGGACATCTGCTGGTGGGGTGGGGCAGGGGGCGGGGGCAGGGGAACGCCGGTGCCCAACTCCACCCCCTCCAGGGCCTGGGTGAGGGCGGCAAAGACCCCATCCCCATCGGCACAGGTGAAGATCATCACCACATGACCGCTGTCTGCCATCTCATAGTATATGCCCCGCTCCATGAGGGTGCGGGCCACCTCCTGGCCCCGGTCACAGCGCAGCACAAACCGGGTGGGGTCCAGTTCCACCCCCACCGGACGCAGGGCGGGTAAGGTGGCGCGCAAAACTTCCACACGCTGGGCGGTCTGTGTGTAAGCTTGCCGCCCGTCCCCCTCCAGGTAGTCCCGCGCCACATCCAAGGCGGCCATCATTACATAGTTGGGGGAGGAGGTGCCGGTGAGGCTGGCCACCCGGCGCAGGTCTGCCCCCTGACACCCATTGGCCAGCAGCAGCGCCGTCTGGCCCGGGGCGGGGAGGGTCTTGTGGGCGGAGACCACCACCACGTCGGCACTCTGATACCCGGTGTAGCCCAGGAAAGGCAGGTGGGCCCCATGGGCGCCGTCCACCATCAGCTTGGCTCCATGGCGGTGGCAAACGGCGGCGAGCGCGGGCAAATCCGACAACACTCCGTAATACGTCGGAGATGTAATACACACCATTTTTACTTCTGGATGGTGGAGCAGGGCCTGCTCCACCGCTTGGGGGTCCACCGGGCCGGTGACCGCCTCTTTCTCCAGCCAGGGGCGGGGCAGGTAGTGGGGGGTGAGGTCCAGAAGGGCCAGGGCGTTGAACACGGAGCGGTGGCTGCCCCGATCCACCAGCACCTCCCCCTCCACCCCGGCGGTGAGGGCCAGGGCGGCGTGGATGCCCTGGGTGGAGCCGCCGGTGAGAAAGAGACAGGCGTCCATGCCGGTGGCTTTGGCCCACAGGGCCTGGGCCGCGGCAATGGGGTCGTCCGCCTCGGGGTCGAAGAGATCGCCGGTGGCGGGGTGCTCGGTGACGTCCAGCCAGGCAGGCCAGAAGTCCAGCCCGGGGGCGGGGCGGCCGTGGTGGCCGGGCATGTCCAGGCGGGTGAGGGGCTGCTGGGACAGCTCCACCAGCCGGTCATAGAGGGGGGTGGGCATGGGTTCCACATCCTTTCGCTAATCTGTGGAAATACCCGGTTTACTCCCCAGAACCGGGTATTTCCAAAAAACTTTTTGTAATGATACAAATATATTATACATTATGTATTGATCTAAATGCACTTTGCAACGCTTGGTGCTTCACGATGCCCAGTGGAAAACACTTCCCTGGGTTTGCTCCGCAGGGTCTATTTTTGACCGGGCAAAAATAGACGAAAAACCCGCTTAGGGCGTTCCCCCCTAAGAGTGCCTAACAAAACTTAAAGGCAATGAGAGCAACCGCAAGGGTAAGGAAGGCCGAATGGATATCTGCCCTCCGCTCATAACGAACGAGTAAGCGTCGATATCGGTGGAGCCAGGCAAAAG
>CALXDO010000044.1 GCA_944387075.1 uncultured Oscillospiraceae bacterium
TTTTGCCTGGCTCCACCGATATCGACGCTTACTCGTTCGTTATGAGCGGAGGGCAGATATCCATTCGGCCTTCCTTACCCTTGCGGTTGCTCTCATTGCCTTTAAGTTTTGTTAGGCACTCTAAGCGGGTTTTCGTCCCTTTTGCCCGGTCGAAAGGGACCCCCAGCGGGCAGCGTCTTTGCCAGGCTGGCAAGGCGGAACCGGCCGTTTCCGGGACAGTCTTCTTGCCTCCCCCTGCCCTTGACAACCCCGCCCCAACGCTCTACCATGGACACCAGAAGCGAAAAGGGGGATGTGCCATGTACATCGACGGCTTTCAACCCATGACTTTGCTGGACTGGCCGGGAATGGTGGGGTGCACCGTATTTTTTGCAGGCTGCAATTTCCGCTGTCCCTTCTGCCACAACGCCCCCCTGGTGGAGGGGGAGCGTCCCGCTCCCGCCCTGACCTTCGAGGAGTTCTGCTCCTTTCTCTCCCGGCGGCAGGGCCTGCTGGACGGGGTGTGTGTCAGCGGGGGCGAGCCGCTGCTCCACCCCCAGCTGCCCCAGCTGCTGGAGACCATCAAGGCCCTGGGCTTTTTGGTGAAGTTGGACACCAACGGAAGTTTTCCACACCCCATGCGGGAATTGTGGAAGTTTGGGCTGGTGGACTATGTGGCCATGGACATCAAAAACAGCCCCGCCCGTTATCCGGAAACCGCAGGGGTGCCGGGGCTGGACCTGACCCCCATCCGGGAAAGTGTGTCCTGGCTGCTGGATGGGCATGTGGACTATGAATTTCGCACCACGGTGGTGCAGCAGTTCCACGACGCGGCCTCCTTTGAGGCCATCGGCCCCTGGATTGCCGGGGCCAGACGGTACTACCTCCAGACCTTCACCCCTCGGGACACGGTGCTGCGCCCGGGTCTGACCGCCTGGGACGGGGAGACCATGGAGAAATTTGCCGCCCAAATGCGCGCTTACGTCCCCCATGTCGAAGTGCGATAACGGATGTCGAACGGTTTTATCTTTACATTTTGCATCAAACAAGGTATGATGTTACCGACAATTTGTGACCTTCTCCCGCTCCGGCGGAAAGAATGAAGAGGTGAACGTATGGAAATCAAACGCATTCAGTTGGGCATGATCCAGACCAACTGCTACATTTTCTGGGACGAGGAAACCCTGGACTGCGCCGTGGTAGACCCCGGCGACGACGGGGAAAAGGTAGCCGCTTTCATCCAGGGCCGTGGCCTGAATCCCGTGGCCATTCTCCTTACCCACAGCCATTTTGACCATATTTTAGGCATTCCCGGCCTGCGCTCCCAGTGGCCCAATCTGCCCGTGTACTGCCATCCCGCCGACGTAAAGCCGGGTGAGACCACCACCTCCAGCTTTGGCACCACCTTCCCCTCGGTGAGTTCCTTTGGCAACGTGCTGCCCTATGAGGAGGGGGACACCGTACAGGTGGGAGGCCTCACTGTGAAGGTGCTCCACACCCCCGGTCACACCCCCGGCGGCGTGGTGCTCCAGGTGGAGGATGCGCTCTTTACCGGTGACACCCTCTTTGAGGGCACCATGGGCCGCACCGACCTGGAGGGTGGCAGCGAGGTGGAAATCCTCCGCTCCCTCAAGCGGCTTTACAACCTGCCCGGGGACTACCGGGTATACCCCGGCCACGAGGGTTCCTCCACCCTGGAAAAGGAACGCAACACCAACTTCTGCATGCTGGAGGCCATAAGACGGGGATGAAGCTGTATCTCGTGGGCCACCAGTACCAATACGCCGTGGAACAGATGATGATGACCCTGTTCCCCGGTCAAAAACCGGAATATCTCGACACACCACCCACCTGGGACCAGCCAATGGCCCAGGTGGAACTGTTCTCCCAGGGGCATGACGTGGTGGCCCATGCCAAGCTGTGGTGGAACGGGGGTGTGTTTGAGGCAGAGCGCCGTGAGCCCCAGGCCCATCTCACCGGCGGGCTGGAGGACGACCGGGTGCGCCAGCGGGTGATCCGTCTGGCCTTTTACGACGCAGGGGTGGCGGCTTTGGGCCAGGAGCCCCCTTGGGGCGCCCTCACCGGGGTGCGCCCGGTGAAGCTGCCCACCCGCCAGATGGCCCAGGGAAACACCCCGGAGCAGGCCCGGGACACCCTCACCCAACTCTACCGGGTCAGCCCCAGCAGGGCCGATCTGGCCATGGACTGCGCCCACGCCGCCCTGTCTGTGCTCCACAGCCTGGAGCCGAAACAGCTCTCCCTCTATGTGGGCATTCCCTTCTGTCCCACCCGGTGCGCCTACTGCTCCTTTATCTCCGCCGATGTAAAGGGCGCGCTGGCCCTGGTGGAGCCCTATGTGGATGCCCTGTGCCGGGAAATTGAGGAGGCGGGGGTGCAGCTGCGCCAACGGGGCGTGACCATCAAAACCGCCTACATGGGAGGCGGAACCCCCACCACCTTATCCGCCCAGCAGCTTCACCGGGTGCTCACCCACATGGAGCAGCACCTGCCCCTGGAGCGCTGCGTGGAGTTCACCGTAGAGGCGGGGCGGCCGGACACCATAACCCGGGAAAAGCTGGAGGTGCTGAAAACTCATGGCATCCACCGCATCTCCATTAACCCCCAGACCATGGAGGATTCCGTGCTCCGGGCCATGGGCCGGGCCCATACCGCCGCAGAAATTACCGCCGCTATGGAGCAGGCCAAGGAGTTCTACGGGGGCATGGTGAACATGGATTTGATTGCCGGCCTGCCCACCGATACGGTGGAGGGCTTTGCCCGCACGCTGGAGCAGGTGGTGGACATGGACCCCGCCAACATCACCGTCCACACCCTGGCCCTGAAAAAGGGGGCCAAGCTCATGGAGGAGCAGGGGAGACTGTGCTCCCCCCAGGCGGTGGCGGATATGCTAGCCTTTGCCGAGACCACCCTGCGGAAAGCGGGGTATGTGCCCTACTACCTGTACCGGCAAAAGTACATGTCCGGCTCCTTTGAAAATGTGGGCTGGGCCAAGCCAGGGGCGGAGTGTGCCTACAACATCATTATGATGGAGGAGCTGCAGTCGGTGCTCTCCCTGGGGGCCGGGGGCATCACCAAGCTGGTCAACCCCGCCACAGGGAAAATTGACCGGCTGTCCAACCCCAAGTACCCCAAGGAGTACCTGGACAGCTGGGAGCGGATTTGTGCCCACAAGGCCCAGGCGGCGGAGTTTCAGGCAAACCTGTGAGATGTGCGACACCACAACCGCTGAAAAGGAGGTCTGTATATGAAAATCGGAACTATGGGACATGGGCCGGTGGTATCCTGGTTTTTGGAAGAGGGCAGCCAAGTGGAAGGCGTGACGTTTTCCGCCGTGTACACCCGTCCATGCAGCCGGGAACAGGGGGAAGCCCTGGCCCAGACCTACCACGTCCCCGCCGTACACCATGATGTGGATGCTTTCCTGGCCGACCCCGCCATTGACACGGTGTATATCGCCCTGCCCAACAGCCTACACGACTCCTATGCCAAGCGGGCCTTGGAGGCAGGCAAGCACGTGATTTTGGAAAAGCCCTTCACCACCACCCGGGCCCAGGCCCTGCGTTTGGCCGCCCTGGCCCAAGAAAAGCAGCTGTTTCTCCTGGAGGCCATTACGGTGCCCCACCTGCCCAACGTCAAGCTGGCCCGGGAGCTGCTGCCCCAGCTGGGAGAGCTGTCCTTGGTGCAGTGCAACTTTTCTCAGTACTCCAGCCGGTACGATTTGCTGAAAGAGGGGCAGCTGACCAACATTTTTGACCCCAAGTTCGCCGGCGGGGCCCTGATGGACCTGAACTCCTACAACATCCACTTTGTCACCGAACTATTCGGTGCACCCCAGTCCATCACCTACACCCCCCGCATGGGACCCAGCGGCGTGGACACCAGCGGGGTTGCCGTGCTGCAATATGGGGATTTTGTGGCCACGTGCGCCGGTGCCAAGGACAGCAACAGCGATTGTTTTGCCATCGTCCAGGGTCGAAACGGCTCTCTGCTCATCCCCGACACCCCCTCCAAATCCCCGGAGGTGATTTTGAAGCTGCGGGGCAAGGAGGAGGAGCGGTTCAACCGGCAAACCCCCGGCGTCCGCTTCCGCTACGAGGTGGAGGAGTTCCAGCGCATCATCACCCAGAAAGACTATGCCGCCCGGGACCGCCTATTGGACCACTCCGTGCTGGTCAGCAGCCTTCTGGAACAGGCCCGGAACTATGCGGGCATCCGCTTCCCCGGGGACGGGGAAGACCAGGCGTAACTCCCTGCAAATTTCCGGGAAGAACCTCCAAAAAATATCTTGACAACGCCCCCAGGCGTTGATATAATGTCAAAGCCGCTTTGAATGGGACACAAGTGGAGCGTTAAGACTCCCTCCCCCGACAGCGAGCCCGTAATAAAGGAAAGGCAGGTGCAAAGTATGCACGCAATCATCGAGACCGGCGGCAAGCAGTACAAGGTGACCGAGGGCGACGTCCTCTACATCGAGAAGCTGGATGCCGAGGCCGGTAGCTCCATCACCTTCGACAAGGTTCTGGCTGTCCTCAACGGCGACAGCGCAACCTTCGGCGCTCCCGTTGTGGAGGGTGCCTCCGTCACCGCCAACGTGGTGAAGAACGGCAAGGGCAAGAAGGTGCTGGTCTTCAAGTACAAGCCCAAGAAGAACTACCGCCGCCGTCAGGGCCATC
>CALXDO010000045.1 GCA_944387075.1 uncultured Oscillospiraceae bacterium
TAGCCAGGCACTCACGCAGCATGGACTCCGTGGGAGGGGGACCCATGGAGATGACAACCACCTTGGTGTCGGGGTTCTTATCCTTGATCTGGAGAGCGGCCTCCAGAGCGTTCATATCGTCGGGGTTGGAGATGGTGGCCATAGCGGCACGGTCCATGGTGCCGTCAGCCTTCACAGCAACCTTGCCGGAGGTGTCGGGCACCTGCTTGACACAGACAATGATTTTCATAATGCGCACTTCCTCCTCAATTACTTAATGCCCAGGTTGGCAGCGATGACCATACGCTGGACCTCGGATGTACCCTCATAGATCTCGGTAATCTTGGCGTCACGCATCATGCGCTCCACGGGGTAATCACGGGTGTAGCCGTAGCCACCGAACAGCTGAACGGCACGACGGGTCACATCGCTGGCAGCCTCAGCGGCGAAGAGCTTGGCCATGGCAGCGTCCATGGTGTACTTCTCACCAGCCTGCTTCTTGGCAGCGGCGGAGTAGACCAGGAACTGAGCGGCCTGCATCTTGGTGTGCATCTCAGCCAGCTGGAACTGGGTGTTCTGGAACTGGGAAATGCGGCGGCCAAACTGTACACGCTCCTTGGTGTAGGCAATGGCCTCTTCCACAGCGCCCTCGCCCAAGCCCAGAGCCTGAGCGGCGATGCCGATACGGCCACCGTCCAGGGTCTTCATGGCAATGGCGAAGCCCTTGCCCTGCTTGCCCAGCAGACGGTCCTTGGGGATGACGCAATCCTCGAAAATCAGCTCGCAGGTGGAGGAGCCACGAATACCCATCTTCTTCTCGTGCTTGCCCACCTTAAAGCCGGGATCGGTGCGCTCCACGATGAAGGCGGAGATTTCCTTGCTCTTGCGGCCGCGCTTGTCCAGCACGGTGCCGGTCACGGCAAAGATGACGAACACGTTGGCGAAGCCAGCGTTGGTAATGAAGATCTTGGAGCCGTTGACGATCCAGTTCTCACCGGACTCGTCCAGCACAGCCGTGGTCTGCTGGCCCTGGGCGTCGGTGCCGGCACCGGGCTCGGTCAGACCGAAGGCACCCAGCCACTCGCCGGAGCACAGCTTGGGCAGATACTTCATCTTCTGCTCCTCGGTGCCGTTCTCATAGATGGGGGCGCAGCACAGGCTGGTGTGAGCGGACACAATCACGCCGGTGGTACCGCAGACCTTGGACAGCTCCTCCACGGCCATGGCGTAGGACACCACATCGGCACCAGCGCCGCCGTACTGCTTGGGGAAGTAAATGCCCATCATACCCAGTTCGGCCATCTTCTTGACGGTCTCCTCGGGGAACATCTCCTCCTCATCCACGGTGGCAGCCAGAGGCTTGACCTCGTTTTCCGCAAACTCACGGAACAACTTGCGCATCATTTCTTGTTCTTTGGACAGTTTGAAATCCATGGAATGTTTCCTCCTTGTCATAGTAAGACCGGGGGGCGTTGACGCCCCCCGGATGGGAGCAAATTATTTCTTGGTGTAGTCAAAGAAGCCCTTGCCGGTCTTGCGGCCCAGGTGACCGGCGCGCACCATCTTGCGCATCAGCAGAGAGGCGCGGTACTTGGGATCGTGGGTCTCATTGTACAGGGTGTCCAGGATGGCCAGACACACGTCCAGGCCCACCAGATCGCCCAGAGCCAAGGGGCCCATGGGATGGTTGGCGCCCAGCTTCATAGCGGTGTCGATGCCCTCAGCGGTGGCAACGCCGGTGTACAGCAGGTCGCAGGCCTCGTTGATCATGGGGATCAGGATCTTGTTGACCACGAAACCGGGGGCCTCGTTGACCTCCACAGGCTCCTTACCGATCTCCACGGACAGGTCATAGATGGCCTTGTAGGTCTCGTCGGAGGTGTTGGCACCGCGGATCACCTCCACCAGCTTCATGACAGTGGCGGGGTTGAAGAAGTGCATGCCGATGAAGCGGTCAGGACGCTTGGTGGCAGCGGCAATGGCGGTGATGGAGATGGAAGAGGTGTTGGAGGCCAGGATGGTCTCGGGCTTGCAGATGGCGTCCAGCTCAGCAAAGATGGACTTCTTGATCTCCAGGTTCTCGATGGCAGCCTCCACAACCAGATCGGCGTCGGCGGCCACATTCAGATCGGTGGTGAAGGACATCTTGTCCAGGATGGCCTGCTTGCCAGCCTCGTCCATCTTACCCTTGGCAACCAGCTTGTCCAGGCCCTTGTTCAGGCGGGCCTCGGAAGCCTGGATGATCTCGTCCTTAATGTCACGGACCACCACGTCAAAGCCCTTGCGCGCAAAGACCTGAGCGATGTCCAGGCCCATGGTGCCGCCGCCGATGACTACAACTTTCTTCATGATAAGTTCCTCCTCACTGGAATAACCAGTCTTAATATATAATAAGGGAAATTCTTACTTGTTCTGGAAGTGCTTCTCAGCACGCTTCTCCAAAAATGCGCCCATGCCCTCGTTCTTGTCCTGGGTGCCGCAGGTCACGCCGAAGGCCTCAGCCTCGAAGGCGGAGCCGGTGGAGATGTCAGTCTGCATGCCCATACGGATGCAGCGCTTGGACTCAGCCACAGCGATGGGGGCGTTGGCGCAGATGGCGTTGGCCAGCTCCAGAGCCTTGTCCATCAGCTCGTCAGGGGCGTACACCTGAGAGACCAGACCGATCTCCTTGGCCTCGGCTGCGCCGATGACCTTGGCGGTGAGGATCAGCTCCATGGCCTTGGAGATGCCCACGATGCGGGGCAGACGCTGGGTGCCGCCGAAGCCGGGGGTGATGCCCAGACCCACCTCGGGCTGGCCGAACTTGGCCTTCTCAGAAGCCAACCGGATGTCACAGGCCATGGCCAACTCACAGCCGCCGCCCAGAGCGAAGCCGTTGACCGCAGCGATCACGGGCTTGGACAGGTTCTCCAGGCGCAGGAAGATGGAGCCGCCGTGCACACCGAACTTCTTACCGTCAATGGCAGAGAAGTTCACCATTTCGCCGATGTCAGCACCGGCCACAAAGGAACGGCCCGCACCGGTGAGCACCACAGCGCGCACTTCGTTGTCCGCCTCCACCTGGGAGATGGCAGCGTCCAGATCACACAGAACCTGAGAATTCAGGGCATTGAGGGCCTCGGGACGGTCGATGGTAACCACGGCCACAGGCCCCTGCTTTTCAACTTTCACAAATGACATGTGGATTGCCTCCTCGCAATCAAATTTTACATCCAGTTGACCTTTTTTTCATCAAAATATCACGCTTTGTTATATTTTTAACACTTATTTCAAAAAGGTCAGCGGCACATTTGTCGTTATTTTTTTAACAAATTTGCCGCAAAAAAATCCGGAACGTCACTTCCTGTCCTCAAGTATACTGCGTTCCCCCTCTATTTGCAAGGAATTTTGCCAAATATATGTGTACATTCCAACCCCATTTTTCCCACCGCCTTTTGTGTATTTTGTCCATGTGGTCAAAAAACATCGGTTACCTAGTATACTAGGTTACCGATGTTTTCAGCAATCCACCTGGAAATTGGGAGGTACAGCAGCGGCAGGAACATGGCGGGGAGCATGTTCCCCACCTTGATTTTCTCTCTTCCCAGGCCCAGCATGTTGATGGCGATGCCCACAATGAGGGCGCCCCCCACCGCCGACATCTCCACAATCACCTCACTGGGCAGGTACGGCCCCACCCAGGAGGCCAGCAAGGTGATAAGCCCCTGGTAGAGAAACAGGGGAAGGACGGAGAAGGCCACGCCAACCCCCATGGTAGCGGCAAAGGAGATGGAAGATACCCCATCAATGACCCCTTTGGAGATGAGAATGTCGTAGTTTTGGTTCAGCCCCGCCTCCATGGAGCCGGTAATGGCCATGGCCCCCACACAGAACAGGAGGGCGGCACTGACAAAGGACTCGGTGAAGCGGCTGTTGGGGTTGCCCTTGTCCACCCGCTGGCGCAGCCACTCCCCACCCCGCTCCAGGCGAGCCTCGATGTCTATCCCCTGGCCGATAGCCGTGCCCACCACCATACACACAATGACACACAGCATATCCTGGCTGGCAATAAGGCTGCTGATTCCAATGCCCGCCACACACAAACCCAAGCCGTGGGTGAGCACCGATACCATTTTTTTGGCTGATAAACCGCTGGAACAAAAGCCCCAGGGCACTGCCCACCAACACCAGGATAACATTCACCACCGTGGCGATCATGTCTCCGTTCCTCCCTGGGCAAAGTAGGCCCGGGTCTGGTCTGCATTGCGGAGAATCTCATCCCGCAGCGCGTCCAGGGAATCGAACTTCCGCTCCCCCCGCAGCCGGGTGTAGAACTCCACCTCCATGTGCTGGCCGTACAGGTCTCCGGCAAAGTCCAAAATCCACGGCTCCACCGTTACCTGGCGGGAGTCGTCCACCGTGCGGCGCACCCCCACATTGGTCACTGCCAGATGGGTTCCACCTGCCACCCGCACCTGGGTGGCGTACACCCCAAAGGCGGGCACCAGCACGTTGGAGGGTACAATCAGATTGGCGGTGGGCGTCCCCAGCGTGCGGCCCAGCTGCTTGCCGTGGACCACCGGGCCGCTCATGAGATGGGGGTGGCCCAAAAACCGGCAGGCCCGCTTCATCTCTCCATCGGTGATGAGCCCCCGAATATAGGTGGAGGAAACGGTGATGCCCTCCAGCTCCACCCGGCCAATGATGGTGCAGCCAATGCCCACCTCCCCGCAGATCTCCCGCAGGCGGTCCACATTGCCCTCCCCCTTATACCCGAAGTGGTAGTCGTGGCCCGCCACCACATGGATGGCCCCCATCTGCTCGGACAGGATGTGGGTGGCAAATGCCCGCCAGGGCATTTCCATCATGGAGCGGTCAAAGGGGAGCACCAACACCTGGTCGATGCCATAGTACCGCTTCATGAGGGTAGCGCGCTCCTGGTGGGTGTTGATGAGGGGGGTGGGCTCTCCCCGAATCAGGTCCCGGGGGTGGTGGTCAAAGGTGACGGCGCAGGCCGCAGCCCCTGTCTGGTCTGCCAGTTCCCGGGCCCGGCGCAGCAAGGCCCCGTGGCCCCGGTGCACCCCATCAAAAAAGCCCAGGGCAATCACACGTTGTTTCTCCGCCATGATGGTTCTCTCTCCGTTCAAGTGGGATCAAAAAAGCTTTTCAAAACGCGGAGCTTACCCTGCTCCACCCGAGCCAAGGCCAAAAATTCCTCTTCCGGCCCGTAAAGACGGTAGGTGCCGTCCTCCGCCTGGGGCTGGCACACCTGCGCCCCGTGGCGCACCCGCTCCGCTCCCCGCTTGCCCAGGGTGAGGGCCGGGTGGTCGGAAAAGAGGGTGTCGGTGGGCAGCAGAAGGCCTCCAGGATTTTCACTGGCCAGCACCTGCTCCAGGGGATGGGCCTGGCTGAGGGTAAAACCGCAGGCCATGGTGCGGCGCAAAGAGCTCATACACCCCCCGCAGCCCAGAGCCGCCCCAATGTCGTGGCACAGGGTGCGCACGTAAGTACCCTTGGAGCAAGCCACCCGGATGGTGTACTCGTCCGGGGCCACCTGCTCCTCTACCGTGAGGGTATGGATGGTCACCGGGCGGGGAGGCCGCTCCACCTCTTTGCCCTTGCGGGCCAGCTCATAGAGTTTTTTGCCGCCTATTTTGATGGCGGAGTACATGGGAGGCGCCTGGAGGATGTCCCCGGTGAACTGGGGCAGCACCTGGCGCAGCTGCTCCTCTGTCACAGCCACCGGGTGCTCTTCCAAGGTACGTCCGCTGGTGTCCTGGGTGTCGGTGACAAGGCCCAGCTTCAGCCCTGCCACATACTCCTTGTCCCCCCGCTCGGCAAATTCCACCGCTCGGGTGGCCCGACCCACAAACACGGGGAGCACGCCGGTGGCCATGGGGTCCAGGGTGCCGGCGTGTCCAATGCGCCGCTCCCCCAGCACCCCCCGCAGCTTGGCGCACACATCCATGGATGTCCACTCCTGGGGTTTGTCGATGATGATGATTCCGTTGGGCATCCTCTTCCCTCCCGGTTACTTGCGGTTCAATTCCTGGTCGATGGCCTGCAAAATGGCGGCCTTGGCCTGCTCCACACTGCCCATCACGGTGCAGCCCGCGGCGGCCTTGTGTCCGCCGCCGCCCAGGTGGGCGCACACAGCGCTGGCGTCCAGGTAATTGGCGTTGGTGCGCAGGGAAATTTTGCACTCTCCCGGCTTCAACTCCCGAATGGTGGCCGAGTGGAGCAGCCCTTCCAGCTGCCCCACAAAGGCGGCGATGTCCTCGGTGTCGTCGTTGGTAGCCCCGGCCTTTTCCATCACATCCAGGGAGAGGGTGGCCACGGCCACCGTGCCCTCATGGCACAGGTACAGGCCCTGGAGCAGCAGGCTCTCCAGCTTCATCCGCGCCGCCGATTTGGTGCGGAAGTGCTTTTTGTTCAGCCGCTGGAAGGGGATGCCCTGCTCCATCAGCCCCGCCGCCACCTGGTGGGTGTGGGGGGTGGTGTTGGAGTAGACAAAGCACCCGGTGTCGGTGGACACCGCCACATAGAGGGGGATGGCAATGGCCTCGTTCAGGACCCCCAAATCCGGGGCAATCTCCCAGAGAATTTCGCCGCAGGCGGCCTTGTCCGCCTCCAGGCAGGTTTCCCGGGCGAAGAATTCCTGAGAGGGGTGGTGGTCAATGGCCAAATCAATGCGCTCCAGATAATTCTGGGCATTTGGGGGGAACAGTCCCCGGGTGGTCACGTCCACGCTCACCACGGTGGAAGGCTCATACCCCTCTGGGGCCACCACTCCCTCCAGGTACTCCTGGAAGAGCGCGATGGCGTCCAGGCAGGGCAGCAGCCAGGCGGTCTTGCCCATGCTGCGCAGCATGTGGCACAGTCCCACCCCACAGCCGATGGTATCCCCGTCGGGGCGTTTGTGGGTGAGGATCAGATAGTTGTCATGGGTTTTGAGAAATTGCGCCGCTTCCTGGTGGGTCATCGTCTCAGTCCTCCTCGTCCAGCACAATGTGGGCGTTGGCGGGGTTGGCGGGCTTGACCACGTTGGGGTCCCGCAGCATCTCCAGGATGTGGGCACCGTGGTCGATGGAGTCGTCCCGCTCAAAGATCAGTTCGGGGGTGTGGCGCAGGTTCAGCGCCCGGCTCAGTTCCCGGCGCAGATAGCCGCCGGCGGACTTGAGCCCCTTGATGACGCTGTCCGCTTCCTGCTTGTCCAAAATGGACACATAGATTTTGGCAAAGTGGAGGTCAGGGGTGGTCTCCACCCGGGTCACGGAGATCAGCCCCGTCACACGGGGGTCCTTCACCGTGGGGATGAGGGCGGAGAGCTCCCGCTGGATTTCCTCATTGATGCGTCCCAGACGATTGCTTGCCATAGTGTTTTCCTCCTTTGGTTACAGGCTCAGACCACGGGTCTCGTCAAAGCCCAGCATCAGGTTCATATTCTGCACCGCTGCCCCGGACGCCCCCTTGCCCAGGTTGTCAAAGACGGCGGTGACGGCGGTCTGCCCTTCTCTCCCGTACACCACCAGGCGCAGGGTGTCCCGGCCCGCCAGGGCGTTGGAGTAGATCATGGGCTCCTCCCCGCCCAGCGGGGCCACGCTCACCAGGGCCTGCCCGGCGTAGTGCTCGCTGAGGGCCTCATGGGCCAGCTTGGCATCCACCCAGGGCAGCAGCACGGTGGTGGCCATACCCTGGGGATAGTCTCCCACCACAGGGGCAAAGACGGGGGCACGGTCCAGCCCACATATCTTCTGCATTTCGGGCAGGTGTTTATGCTGCAAGGTCAGGCCGTAAATGCGGCAGCTGTCGTGGCAGGGGTCCCGATCCTCCGCCTCGTACTCCGCGATCATGCTCTTGCCTCCTCCGGTGTAGCCGGTGAGGGAGTAACAGGTCAGGGGGAAGTGGGCGGGGATGACTCCATGCTGCACCAGGGGGTACACCGAGGCAATGAAGCCGCTGGCATGACACCCTGGGTTGGCCACCCGCTTGGAGATGACAATGTTGTTTCGGTGGTGTTCCGACAGCTCGGCAAAGCCATAGTCCCAGTCGGGATTGGTGCGGTGGGCGGTGGAGGCGTCAATGATGCGGGTGTCCGGGTTTTCCACCATCGCCACCGCCTCACGGGCCGCCTGATCCGGCAGGCACAAAAACACCAGGTCGGCGGCGTTGAGAAGCTTTTTCCGCTCGGCCACATCCTTGCGCTTGTCCTCGTCAATGAGCAGCAGCTCAATGTCGTCTCGCTGGGCCAGCCGGTCGTAGATTTGCAGGCCGGTGGTGCCCTGCTTGCCGTCAATGTATACTTTGGGCTTCATGTTACCACTTCCAAATACGAAATATAGCATGTGGGGACAGGCGAGTGCTCGCCCGCCCCCACGTAAAATAGAGCGATATTTACTGCTGCTTACTGCTGCACCTGCTCCATCTGGAAGGCCTCGATGATGTCGCCTTCCTTGATGTCGCTGTACTTTTCAATGCCAATGCCGCACTCGTAGCCACGAGCCACTTCCTTGACGGAGTCCTTGAAGCGCTGCAGGGAGTTCATCACGCCCTCGTGGATGACGATGCCGTCGCGCACCAGACGGATCTGGGCGTTGCGGGCCACCTTGCCCTCGGTGACGTAGCAGCCGGCCACGATGCCCACGCCGGTGATCTTGTAGACCTGGCGCACCTCGGCCTCACCCAGGGCCACTTCCTTGAACTTGGGAGCCAGCATGCCCTTCATGGCAGCTTCGATCTCCTCAATGGCCTGGTAGATGACGCGATACATGCGCATATCCACGTTGTTTCGGTGGGCGGAGTCGGCGGCGTTTTTGTCGGGGCGCACGTTGAAGCCCACGATGATGGCGTTGGAGGTGGCGGCCAGCATCACGTCGGACTCGTTGATGGCACCCACGGCGCAGTGGATGACACGCACCCGCACCTCCTGGTTGCTCAGCTTCTCCAAGCTGGCCTTCACAGCCTCGGCAGAGCCCTGCACGTCGGCCTTGACGATAATGTTCAAATCCTTCATCTCACCGGCCTGGATCTGGCTGAACAGCTCCTCCAGAGACACCTTCTGCTTGGCGGCTCCGGTGGTGGCGTTCTTCATCTCCTCCTTGCGCTGGGCCACCAGTTCCCGGGCCATGCGCTCGTCGGCCACGGCGTGGAAGTCGTCACCGGCCCCGGGCACTTCGCCCATACCGATGATCTCCACCGGCACAGAGGGGCCGGCCTCGGTGACCTTGTTGCCCTTGTAGTCGGTCATCGCACGGACACGGCCCACTGCCATACCGGCGATGATGACGTCGCCCTGTCTCAGGGTGCCGTTTTGCACCAACAGGGTGGCCACAGGGCCGCGGCCCTTGTCCAGACGGGCCTCGATGACGGTGCCGTGGGCGGTGCGGTTGGGGTTGGCCTTCAGCTCCCGCATCTCGGCGGTGAGAATGACCATCTCCAGCAGGTTGTCGATGCCCATGCCGGTCTTGGCGGAGATGGGGCAGATGATGGTGTCGCCGCCCCAATCCTCGGCCACCAGGCCGTACTCGGTGAGCTGCTGCTTGATGCGCTCCGGGTTGGCGGTGGGCTTATCCATCTTGTTGATGGCCACAATAATGGGAATCTCAGCGGCCTTGGCGTGGTTGATGGACTCCACGGTCTGGGGCATAATGCCGTCGTCGGCGGCCACCACCAGGATGGCCACGTCGGTAATCATGGCACCGCGGGCACGCATGGCGGTAAAGGCCTCGTGGCCCGGCGTGTCCAGGAAGGTAATGGGCTTGCCGTCCACCTCCACCTGATAGGCGCCGATGTGCTGGGTGATGCCGCCGGCCTCACCGGAGACCACGTTGGCGTGGCGGATATAGTCCAGCAGAGAGGTCTTGCCGTGGTCTACATGGCCCATGACCACCACCACGGGGGCCCGGGGCACCAGATCCTCTTCCTTGTCCTCAGAGACGTCAATGAGCTTCTCCTCAATGGTGACAATGACTTCCTTCTCCACCTTGCAGCCCAGCTCCATGGCCACCAGGGCGGCGGTGTCGTAGTCGATGATCTCGGACAGAGAGGCCATAATGCCGTTTTTCATCAGGCACTTGACCACCTCAGCGCCGGTCTTTTTCATGCGGCTGGCCAGCTCGCCCACCCCGATCTCGTCGGGAATCTTCACGGTTAGGGGGGTCTTTTTGGCGATCTCCAGCTGAAGACGGCGCATCTTCTCCGCCTCCTCCTGCTTGCGCTTGTTGCCGAAGTTCTGGTTGCGGTTCTTGCCGCCCCGGTTCTGGAACTTCTGCTTGCCGGTCTGCATCCGGTTGGCCTTATCGGGGGCCAGATCCTCCAGACGCTGGTCGTACTTCTCCAGGTTCACCCCGCCACCCTTGCGGGTGTCCACGATCTTCTTCTCGGGGGTGCGGCTGTGGGGCTTGTGCTCCACCTTGGCAGGCTCCTTCTCCGGCTGCTTGGCCGCAGCCGCCTGGGCGGGCTGGCTGGCCTGGGGCTTGGGGGCAGGGGCAGGCTCCTTCTTCTCGTGGTAGACATCGGCGTAGATGCTCTCAATGGATGTCACCTGGTTATGCTGGGTCAGATGTTCAAAAATCACCGTCAACTCCCGGTCGGTGAGGGTCTTGGTGGGAGAGACGTTGTCCATCCCGTGCTGGGACAGCACGTTCAGAATCTCTTTGGGCTGTACCCCAAAATCCTTGGCCACGTCACGGGCACTGTATTTCGCAAGGCTCAAATCGGCCACCTCCTAAGTTACACATTGCGTGGGGTGCGGCGTCGCCCCACAGTCTTGGTTGCTTTTCCACCCTTGGCTGCCCCTTGGGCCAAGGTCTGGGCCAGGGTCTCCCATTCCGGCTGGGTCTGGGCCAGACGGGCTGCCACCGCTGCGGCCAGTCCCCCGTCGGTGAGGGCCAGCACCGCACAGCTGCTCCGCCCCAGGGCGTAGCCCAGCTCCTCTTTCGTGCAGGGCAGGCACAAAAGCTCCACGCCGCCCCGTTGGGCCAGGCGAGAGGCCCGGGACACGGAATTCTCTGCGGCGTCGCTGGCATGGAGTACCAGGCGGGCGCGGCGGGTATTGCAAGCCTCCTCCACCGGGGCCTCCCCCACCGCCAGATTACTCCCCCGCAGGGCAAGGCCCAGCAGGCCCAGCAGTTTGTCGCTCACGGCTTCTCACCCGCCTTCATCTGCTCCTCCAGAGCCTCATAGACCTCCGGGGCAATGGGGGCGGAAAAGGCTCGCTCCAGGCTCTTGGCCTTTTTGGCACGGGCCAGACATTGCTCGTTGGGACACACATAGGCCCCTCGTCCCGGCTTCTTCCCCTTAAAATCCAGGGAGATTTCCCCTTCTGGGGAGCGCACCACTCGGATCAACTCTCCCTTGGGCTTCATCTCCCGGCAGCCCAGGCACTGGCGCATGGGTATTTTCTTGGGCATTCTCCTTCACCCCCATTGGTTGGATTTTGTTTTCCGGCGGGAGGACTTATTCCTCCTCGCCGATGATCTGGTCCTCTGCCTCCGTCTCGTCGGGGCGAATCTCCACCGGCTCCTCGGCGGGCTCGGGATCGCTGGCGGGACGAATGTCAATCTTCAAGCCGGTCAGGCGGGCAGCCAGACGGGCGTTCTGGCCCTCCTTGCCGATGGCCAGGGACAGCTGGTCGTCGGGCACCACCACACGGCAGCGCTTGCCGGGCTCCAACTCCACCACGCTAAGCACCTCAGCGGGGGCCAGAGCGGCGGCCACATACTCGGCGGGGTTCTCGGAGTACTTGATGATGTCCACCTTCTCCCCCCGCAGCTCTTCCACCACGGCGTTGACCCGCTGACCCTTGGGGCCCACACAGGCGCCGATGGGGTCTACATTCTCGTCCTCGCTCCAAACAGCCAGCTTGGTGCGGCTGCCCGCCTCCCGGGAGATGGACATGACCTGTACGGTGCCGTCATAGATTTCCGGCACTTCCAGCTCAAACAGACGCTTGACCAAGCCGGGATGGGTGCGGGAGATGACCACCTGAGGGCCGCGGTTGGCCTGGCGCACCTCCACCACATACACCTTGATGCGGTCACCCTCCTTCACCACCTCGCCGGGCACCTGCTCGTCGGCGGAGAGGAAGGAGTCGGTGAACTCGGACCCGGAGGTCAGACGCACGGACACCGAACCGGTACGGGCATCCACACGGGTGACCACACCGGAGATGATCTCGTGCTCCTTGGCGGAGAAGGCGTCGAAGATCATGCTGCGCTCCGCCTCACGCATACCCTGCACGATGACCTGACGGGCGGTCTGGGCGGCAATGCGGCCGAAGTTCTTGGGCTTGATCTCAATGCGCAGCACATCGCCCAGCTGCACCCGAGGCAGAGCCCGGCGGGCATCGGCAATGGCCACCTCGGTGTTGGGATTGTCCACTTCCTCCACCACTTCTTTTTTCACGAACATGCGCACCTGGCACTTGTCCTCGTCGGCATCCACAATCACATTGTCGGTGATACCGCTGTGATCCCGCTTGTAGGCGGCCACCAGGGCCTGGGTGATCTTTTCGATCATGTAGCTTTTGGGAATTCCCTTTTCCTTCTCAATGTCGGAGATGGCGGCAAAGAATTCCTTGGCGTCCAGCTCCATGCTCTTTGCGGCAGTCTTTTTCTTGGCCATATCAATGAACTCCTTTAAAATGTGACGTGGAGACGCACCTGCGCCACGTCCTTTTTCTCAAACGTCTTGTCATCCACGGTAACGTTGCCGTCCCCGTCACAGCCCACCAGGGTTCCGGTGTACTCCTTGCGCCCATCCACAGGGCGGTAGAAGCGCACATCCACCTGCTGTCCGGCGCACGTTTGAAAGTGCTCGGGCTTTTTCAGGGGCCGATCCAGCCCCGCAGAGGATACCTCAAAGGTGTAGCTCCCCTGGATGGGATCTGTCTCATCCAACAGGTCGGACACCGGGCGGGATACTGCCTCGCAGTCCTCAATGCCTACACCGCCCTCTTTGTCGATGTACAGGCGCAAGAACCACTCACCGGCCTCCTTGACGTACTCCACATCCCACAGGGTACAGCCTGCCTGCTCCACCACTGGAAGCGCCAGCTTCTCCACCACTTCGGTTACCTTGGCCATTTTTTCACATCTCCTTTCCTCTGTCCGAAAAGAAAGAGTGAGGCAAACGCCTCACTCTTACCTAAACTACCCTACTTACGGTAGCAGTATACCATACTGTTTCTGAAATTGCAACCCCCCAGAGTGTCTACTCGCTTAAAAAACTCGCTCTTAGATCTTCACCAGACAAAAAGCCTCCCTTGTGTAAAGGGAGGCTTTGGCCCCCCACAAAGTAATCAAACAGCAACCCCCTGGAGCTTTTGCGCCCCAGGGGGTGAGTTTCAACCGTTAGGTCAGAGAGCCATTCTTGGCCTTCAAGCTGGCCGAAGAGTTGTGGCGGATGGGCTTCCACTCCACCCGACGCACCAGAGCCGCCAGAGAGATGGGGATATAAGTAAGCATGAACAGAGGGAAGGTAAACAGATACAACACCTTATGTACCGGATGGGCATTGATCTGCTTCCACTCCACCAGTAAGGTCATGCCTCCGTAGAGCAGCATGCAGATGTAGAAGTTAAACAGGTTATCCAGCAAAAAGAGGAAGGAATCCTGCATCAGGTCGGCGGCCACCGACATGGGCTCGGTGAGCGCGGAGAGCACGATGACGGCGTTGAAGCCCAGCACCGCGGTGGTCAGCAGCATACCGGGAGCCACGGTCATCATCATGTCGTAGCAGGTAAACCGGCCCTTCTTCTGGGTAAAGCACCCACGCAGCAGCGCCCCCAAGTAGCGGGCAGCCACCTGATAGAAGCCCTTGGACCAGCGCATACGCTGATTCCAGGACTGGGTGAAGGTGGTGGGCTGCTCATCATACACCACAGCCTTGTCACAGTAGCCAATACGGCGGCCCCGCACGGCGCAGTCGATGGAGAACTGGATGTCCTCGGTGAGCAGGTGGTAGGGCCAGCCGTCGTTATCCCTCACCACCTGGGCGGACACCAAAAATCCGGTGCCGGAGATGGCACAGCCGGTGCCCATCTGCATCCGGGAGAAGTTCAAGAAGCGGGCCTCCCGCAAGAACCACAGGGAATACCCGGCGGAAATCCAGTTTGAGGCATAGTTTTTGGAATTGCGGTAGCAGGTAATGGCGGCATAGTCCCCGGAATCGAAGACGTTGTTCATCTCCCGCACAAAAGCAGGGTCTACAATGTTGTCAGCATCAAAGACAAAGTAGCCGTCGTAGCAGGTACCCTTCCCCTGCTCCTTGAGCCGGTGGAAGAACCAATCCATGGCATAGCCCTTGCCCACGCGCACGCGATCAAATCGCTCATAGACCGTGGCGCCAGCCTGCTGGGCCACTCGGGCGGTGGCATCGGTGCAGTTGTCGGCAATCACATAGATGTCCAGCAACTCTTGGGGATAATCCTGATGTTTCAAACTTTCAATCAGTTCCCCTATGACTTCCTCCTCATTGCGGGCGGAGATGAGCACCGCATACCGGTGCAGAGTCTGGGCTTGCCGGGACAGGGGATGCTTGCGACGAACCAGACCCACAACGACGTAAAACGCCTGATACACATACAAGACCGCCAACATCAGAGTGAGTACGCCGCAGAATCTCTGTAGCATCATCAACATATTTGACACCTCATATCCTTACTTCGTTCTTTTTCATTCATTCTTCTATCTCCAACCCATCGGGCTCCACACCGATCGGTTGTACTACTTTATTCCCTTTGGGAGCAACTTGCAAGGGGTTCTCCCATTTCTTAATAGATTCTTTAGAAGTTCTCCACAGTGTATTTAACCTTGCTGAAAGAATATTCCATTTATTGTGCACTTTGCCATATTCCTCCGCAAAAATCCGCCCCCCCTCTGACAGGACGGGGGCGGATTTTGGGAAATTACATCTTCTCCGGTGCGGTGACCCCCAACAGCCCCAGGCCATTGGCCAACACCAGGCGCACCGAGTGGGCCAGCTTCAGCCGGGCCAGCTGCACCTGGGGCTGCTCGCCCTTGATGCGGCAGGCGTTGTAGAAGCGGTGGAAGTCTCCGGCCAGGGCAGTGAGATAGCGGTTGATGCGGCTGGGATCGTAGTGCTGGGCCGCCAGGGCGATCTCATTGGGGAACTGGGCCAGATTCTTGATGAGGTCCCGCTCCTCCTCGGTGGCGTACACCGTCGGGTCCACGTCGGCACAGGCGGGCACCTGCACCCCCTCCTGGGCCAGGTTGGCGATGAGGGAGCAGATGCGGGCGTGGGCGTACTGGACATAGTAGACGGGGTTGTCCGAGTCCTGACGCACCGCCAGGTCCAGATCAAAGTCCAGAGGGCTGGTGGAGGCCCGGTTGTTGAAGTAATAGCGGGCGGCGTCCACGCTGATCTCATCCAGCAAATCGTGGAGGGCGATGGCCTTGCCGGTGCGCTTGGACATGCGCACGGGTTTGCCGTCCTGCAACAGGTTCACCAGCTGCATGAGCACGATGACCAGGCGGTTGGAGCCGTCCAGATCCAGTCCGTCCAGGGCGGCCTGGAGGCGGGCCACATGTCCGTGGTGGTCGGCGCCCCAGACATTGATGACCTTGTCAAAACCGCGCACGGCGAACTTGTTGCGGTGGTAGGCAATGTCAGCGGCAAAATAGGTGTAGAAGCCGTTGGCCCGGCGCAGCACGTCGTCCTTCAAGTCCAGCTTGTCCACCTGCTCCTGGGTTTTGCCCTCCCGCAGGTACTTGGCCTTGAGCAAACCGGTGGTGTCCAGCCACAAAGCGCCATCCTTCTCGTAGGTCCATCCCTTTTGGGCCAGCAGATCCACGGTCTCGGCCACATAGCCAGACTCGTGCAGCTCGGACTCCAAAAACCACTGGTCGTACTCAATGCCGTACTTCTTCAAATCCGCCTTCATCTTGGGGATGTTGCGCTCCAGGCCGAAGCGGCTCATGTCCTCCAGCCACTTCTCCTCAGGGGCATCCTGGTAGCTGTCCCCGTGCGCCTCATAGAAGGCCTGGGCCAACTCACGGATGTCGTCCCCCTGGTAGCCATTTTCAGGGAACTCATAGCCGTCCTCACCCAGGAGAATCTGCATGTACCGGGCGTGGATGGACTGAGCAAACTTGTGTACCTGGTTTCCGGCGTCGTTGACGTAGAACTCCTTCCAGGTGTTGTAGCCCACCCGAGAGAGCACGTTGGCCAGGGTGTCTCCCAGCACGCCGCCCCGGGCATTGCCCATGTGCATGGGGCCGGTGGGGTTGGCGGAGACGAACTCCACCATCACACGCTGTCCATGGCCTACATCGCTGCTGCCGTAACCGACGGGGTCGGCCTCCACCGCAGCCAGCACCTGCTGGTACCAGTTGGGGGAGTAGAAAAAGTTCAAAAAGCCGGGGCCGGCAATCTCCGCGCGTTGAAACAGGGTGCCCTCCAGATCCAGATTGTCCAGAATGATCTGGGCAATGGCACGGGGGGCCATCTTCAACGCCTTGGCCCCCGCCATGGCAAAGGAGGAGGCAAAGTCTCCGTTGCGGCTGTCCTTGGGCACCTCCACGGTGCCACGGATGGTCTCGCCCTGGGGCAGAAGTCCCTGGGCGGCGGCCTTTTCATAGGCCTGCTGGGTCAATTCCGCCACCTGGTCCCGGGCGGTCTGAATCAAATTGGCCATCTTCATTCGCTCCTTTATCTTCCGACTCCCACCATCACTGGGGAATGGCCGGGTCCTTTTTTACATTCATGCGGAACAGGTTCTGCCCCGCCACCAGATGGTCGATCTCAATGGCATAGTCAATCTCCAGGTCTCCCCCGGTTTCCCCCAGGGTGGAGCGCATGCGCCGAGTGAGGATGCCCACCGACAGAGATCCGTAGGGGGTCTCGTACATGGACAGGTGCCGCTCTCCCTCTTCAAAGACCATTTGGGAGTTGATGTTCCCCTCCCGCAGCAGAGTGACACGCCCGCCGTCCACCTGCACCACCGTGGTGGTGCCCTCCAGGCCGGTCAGCTCGCTCTCCTGGTAGGAGATGGTGTAGCGATCCTGCCCCTCCCGGCGGAGCACTCCGGCGGTGACCAGTTCCATCTCATCGGGGCCGCCCTCTGCATACAGCTGCTTGCCCTTGATGGATATAATCACATTGTCTGTCATGGAATTGTCCTCCGTTTAGTACACAGTGATGTCGATTTGCTCCACGCCTCCGGTGACATCCTCCCCCAGGAACATGGAGGCCAGGGCAGCAAAGTCCCCGGTGCTGTCGCTGACAAAATACCTGTGAGTTCCTTGGCGGTCCGGGGGGGCCAGCAAATTTTGACCCGCCAGCTGAGCGTTGACCCAGCGGGCGCATTCTCCCCCCACATCCACCAGTTCCACCTGGGGGCCCATGTACGCACCAATCACGTCCCGCAGCAGAGGATAGTGGGTGCAGCCCAGCATGAGGGTGTCCACCCCCTGGGCCTTCACCTCTTGCAGGTACTCCCCCACCACCGTCTCCACCACCACGTCGCCGGGGCGGAAACGGCCATTTTCCACCAGGGGCACAAAGAGGGGGCACGCCCGGGCAGTCACCTGCGTGCCGGGGCGCAGGACACTGAGCGCCCGCTCGTAAGCTCCCGAGCGGATGGTGGCCTGGGTGCCGATGAGTCCCACCTTGCCGTTTTTTGTGCGCTGAGCGGCCGCCCGGGCCGCTGGCTCTACAACCCCATACAAGGGTACGGCGTACTGCCCACGCAGGGTCTCCAGTGCCGTGGTGGACACCGTGCCGCAGGCGATGACAATGGCCTTGGGCTGGAAGGTACTGAGAAAGGCCACATCCTGCTGGGCATATTTGATGATGGTATTCTTGGAGCGGCTGCCGTAGGGCACCCGCCCGGTGTCTCCAAAGTACACCAGATCCTCCTGGGGCATCAGGCGCGCCAACTCCCGCAGTGCGGTCAGTCCGCCCAGGCCTGAGTCAAATACCCCAATGGGCCGCATGTCCATGAGATGTCCCCTTCCCTGATCCTTAAGTATGAAATCATAGTATTATATGTCATTCCTTCTCGAAAAACAAGTGGTGATTTCCCACAGATTCCCCGGTTTTTCTCCCCGGTCTTTTCCTCTCAAAAAAACGGACGCACCCCAAAGGAGCCCCCGCAAGAGGACAACAATAAAACCGATTTTGCGCATTAACATGGAAGCGTCTGCAAGATTTGCAGACGCTTCCATGTTTCTCCAAAATTTCAAGCTTTCATGGAAAGCCCTGCCTTA
>CALXDO010000046.1 GCA_944387075.1 uncultured Oscillospiraceae bacterium
TTGATGGTGATGGAGCCGGTGCCGTTGGGGAACAGGTGCACACGGGCCACGGAGGACTTCCGACGGCCGGTGCCATAGTGATAGGGCTTCTTGCTCTTATACATGGTCGGTTACCTCCTTATTCTACAGTCCAAGCCTCGGGCTTCTGAGCAGTGTGCTTGTGAGCGTCGCCACGATAAATCTTCAGGCGGCTCAGAGAGTCCTTGGTGATGATGTTGCGGGGCAGCATGCCGCGCACAGCCACACGCATGGCCAGCTCGGGCTTTTCCTGCATCAGGATGCGGTACTTGGTCTCCTTCAGACCGCCCACATAACCGGAGTGGGTGCGATAGAACTTCTGCTCGCCCTTCTTGCCGGTGAGGACAGCCTTGTCGGCGTTGATGATGATGACGAAATCGCCGCAGTCAGCGTGGGGGGTGTACTCGGGCTTGTGCTTGCCGCGCAGCAGGGTAGCAGCAACAGCAGCGGTCTTGCCCAGAGGCTTGCCGGCAGCATCGAGAACGTACCACTTGCGCTCGATGTTACCCTTGTTTGCCATAAAGGTAGACATATCGATTTCCTCCATTTATCTTGATTTATTGTTAAAAACACGGGGTTTCCTTCCTTTACAAGAAGGCGCAGGATGTATTATAATACGGTGGTTGCCTGGTGTCAACAGAAAAGCAAGGTTTTTTTAATCTGTATTTTGTTTTCTTTCCTATTCTCTTGTATTCTTTGAAATACTCGTATAAACTCATTTTCATTTTACAAAATGGAGGTTACCCCAATGCAGCTGATTTTATCCCATTTACGCCGTTGTATCGAAGATTATGAGATGATTCAGCCCGGAGATCGGATTGCGGTGGGCGTTTCCGGGGGGAAGGACTCTCTGGTGCTGCTCACGGCCATGGCCCGGCTACAAAAATTCTACCCAGTGCCCTTTGAACTCCACGCCCTAACGGTGCACCCCGGCGTACCAGAGATGGACTTTGGCCCCGTGGCGAAGCTGTGCCAGGAGCTGGAGGTGCCATATCACATTGTGCAGACGCAGATTTTTGATATTATTTTCAATGTGCGCAAGGAGAAGAACCCCTGCTCCATGTGTGCCAAGATGCGTCGGGGTGCCATTCACAATGCCATGGCAGAGTTGGGGCTGAACAAAATCGCCCTGGGGCACCACTATGATGACGCAGTGGAGACCTTTTTTCTCTCCCTCTTTTACGAGGGGCGTCTGTCCTGTTTCCAGCCGGTGACCTATCTGGATCGCATGGGCATCACCCAAATCCGTCCCCTGCTCTACTGTGGGGAGGGGATGGTGCGGGGAGCGGCCCAGCGGCACAACCTTCCCATTGTGAAAAATCCCTGTCCTGCCGACGGGCACACCCGCCGCCAGGAGGTCAAGGAGCTGGTGGCAGAGCTGTCCAAGACCTACCCAAAGCTGAAGGGCTATGTGTTTGGAGCCATGCAGCGCCTGCCCCTGCCCGAGTGGGGGCCAAAGGAATACCGCCGCCGTCCTCTGGCTGAGCAGCCAACAAAAGAAGAGTGATGAAAACACCGTGGTGTAAACATGCACCACGGTGTTTTCTATCATCGGCTTGTTTTTCGTTTGAACAGAATCCACCCAAAGCCCGCCAACAGAGTGAAGCCGCCCAAGGCCAGCCCGGGGATAAGACCAGGCGGAGTATAGCGGAAGGTGATCTGGTGGGTGCCGGGGGTGAGGTTCAGGGTGAGGAACGTGTCCCAGCACACCCCGGTTTCCACCGCCACGCCATCCACATAAGCCGTCCAGCCCGGCTCGGCGGGAATGGTGGTGACCAGGGGAGCGGCAGTGTCCACAGTGGCTTGGAGGGAGACCTGGGAGTTGGTCACCCGCTCCACCTGTGTGTTATGCAGCTGAGTCAGGGCACGAGACAGGTCAGATTGGTTCAGTTGCTGCACTAGACTGCTCCAGTCCAGAGAAGGGAGGGAACCGGTGTATGCCACCGTTACTTCCAAAGTCTCCCCAAGAGCGGGGGTACCCAGGTAGTGGATGCGCTGTTCCTCATAGGGAGTGAGAGCGCAGCGGTAGGTACCGTTGACGGACAGAGAGGAAAACCCGGAGCGGGCCAGATAAGCGTAGACAGGATGTCCAGTGCCGGAGATGCGCAGGGTGATGGCATCGGCCCCTTCCTGTACGTCCAGGTCTACGGAGGAGAAGACCGATTGGGAGGAGCCGGAGAGCTGACTCAAAAGCTGGTTTTGCACCTGAAAAGGCGTATCACCTGTGGGCAGCTGTGCCGTCACCTCGCCCTGGGAGACGTAGGCCAGAGGGAGTACGTCTGGATTTTTCCACAGCGTGAGGGTTCCGCTGTGGCCTACATCCTCATAGCCGGGGAATGCACCATCACTGAGGACATATTCCACGTCCAGCAGCGCATCGGTGACGGGGGTGGAGCCATAGTAGACGCTCCACATCCATCCTTGGGCAAGGCCCAGCCGCTTCAAAAATTGGTTGACCTGCTTGTTGTATATGCTGCTGTAATGGGTGATGCCTGGGTAGCCAAAGGAGAGAGGACTGTTGTCCCCGCGGTCGTAGGTGGCCCCCATGCGGAAGAAGTGGCTGCCGTCTCTCTGAGCCTGTTCCACCAAGGCTTCATTTTCTCGGTAGTAGGAGACGTAGTCGGAAAAGGACTGGCAGGGGAATACCTGATGAATGTCAGTCATGGTGGCCTGGGTGTTATCGCTCAATTCCCAGGCGGTGAGGCAGAAAATAGCCAGGGTGAGTACGGGAGCCAGCTTCCAGGTGGTGAGATGCTCGGGCAGCGCAGCCAGTGCTTCCCCGGCCAGCACGATGAGAAAGAAGGAGCACACAAAGCTGTACCGGTAGGGGAACCAGTTGGGCATTTGAAACAGATGCCACACCTTGTCCAGAGGGGAGAGACACAGGGACAGTACCAGCACCGCCAGCACCGCCAAAGCCGCTGCCTTTCTCCGGACGGAGATGGATGGGAGAAACAGGAAAACTAGAGCCAGCACCACCACAACAGTACCGCAAAACAGGTAGGGAAGGGTGGAATTGGTGAGCCCGGCGGCTTGACCGGGGAGAAGGCGGCCGGGCAGCCCCCAGAGAGAGCAGTTGGTCAAGCCGGAGTAGTCCATGGTGGCATCTCCCAGCTTTCCCCGAAAGATGGACAGCAGGGAGGGCACCCACAGCCAAGCCGTCACCCCCAGAGCGGCCAGGGCGGTGAGGAGCATGGTGCGGACGTGTACCAGCACGCTTTTCCAGGGGGTGGCACAACTCCACTGGCGGTACACCAGCCACAAGCAGCAGAATATGCCGATCATGTAGGAGATGTACCAGGTGGAGATGAAACAAACAACCAAGCTGCCAAAGAACAGCCAAGGGCGACCACCGGCCAAAATGCGCTCCAGACCCAGCAGAACAATGGGTAGCCAGATCAATCCATCCAGCCACATGATGCACAGGGAGTAGGCGGCGGAGTAAGAGCACAGGGCATAACAGGTGGAGAGAAGGGGAAGGGCCAGCCAGGCGCGTGAGAGATAATGGCGCAAAAACACGCAGCAGGTGAGTCCGGCCAGCCCAATTTTCAGCACAGTAAGGAACAGCAGTCCCACGGGCATGTACTCATTGGGCACCAACAGGGTCAGCAGGGAGAGGGGGCTGGAGACATAGTAGGAGAATACGCCGATGTAGGTGGTACCCATAGCTTTGGACCAGGAAAAGAACAGATCTCCATGCTTGAGGGCACAGAAAAACTCCACATATTGGGAGGACATGTCGCTGGCGAGGATGGTGTTGTCCCCCCAGGGGGCCATACCCAGGTGGGCATAGACGCCCAGGAGGAGAAGGGCCGGGACAGCAAAGGCGACAACAAAGAGCAGTGGGGTGGGAAGGGAATGTGACTTCAACAAAATCACCTCTTGTTGTGGATTCAAGGAGAAGACCAGAAAGCGGCTGCAAGAGATGCACTCTTGCAGCCGTTATATGGGTTAGTGTCGTCCGCCTCCCCGGCCACCGCCGAAGGAGCGGCCGCCACCGCCGCCGAAAGACCGGCCACCCCCGAAGGAGCGACCGCCCCCGCCAAAGGAACGGCCTCCGCCAAAGCTGCCGGGGCGGGAGGGACGCCCCCCACCAAAGCTGCCGCCACTGGGGCGGGGGCCCCGGAAGGAGGAACCGGGGCCGGGACCGAAACCAGGGCGTCCACCACCCATGGGAGGATGAGGAGGATGGTGAGGGTGAGGGGGACGGGGAGGACGGGGACTCCAGAAGTAGAAGGGGCGATAGGTATAGGTGGGGCCGTAGTAACCGCCCCGATACCGGCGATAGCGGGAGCCTTCCATCAGGGCAAGCACCACGATCACCAGCAAGATGATGATGAGAATATCCATATAAACCTCCTGTGTTAGCCCAAGTAGTGGGATTGATACCATTGGGTCAGAGCCTCGGTGAGGGAGAGCAGAGCCTGGGTGTAGTCTCCCTGGGCAAAGGGCTGCTCCATGTACTCCCAGGCGTAGGATGCGCAGTCGTCATCGGTGAACACGTCTACCAGTCCACTGCCTTGGATGAGCCAGTAGTTTTCGCCCGAGATGTCCAGCACCACCACAAAGTCGTTGGCACCCAGGCCCATGGCTTCCGCTTGCTTCATGGCGTAATTGTACAAATCGGACTTGCCGTAGTTACAGGTGATGCAGCCGATGACCACTCCCATGGAACGGTCCAGATTCTGATTGTTTTCCTGGAGCTGTCGGATGCCGGAGGAGGACAGGACTCCGGCTTGGTCGGACACATACCAGGTGGAGTCGATGGCACCACGGTCAGGGGAAGGGCGGTTTGGGCGGCGTGCCAAGCCGATGCCAACAGCGGCCACAATCATCACGATGGTGAGAAATACCGCCACCCCAGTTCGTTTGAGCACATTCATAGGTGTGACCTCTGGGGATTAGCCCCGCAGCTCCAGCAATTTCTGCTTGAGCTCCCCTTCGATGCGGGCCAGTTCGGTCTCGGCTTCCCGACGCTTTTGCGCCCCCTGCGTCTGGATTTCCATGACCTCGTCCAGGGTGGAAATGAGCTGCTGATTGGTGTGCTGCAAGGTCTCCAGATCCACCACGCCACGCTCGGATTCCCGGGCGGCTTCCACGGTGCCCATGTGGAGCATTTCTGCATTCTTTTTCAGCAGCTGGTTGGTCATATCCGACACAGCACTCTGGGCGGCAGCGGCCTGGTGGGAGTGCTCCAGACCCAGAGCCAGCACCATCTGGCTTTTCCACAGGGGGATGGTATTGACCAGGGAGGACTGAATCTTTTCCAGCATCAAAGCGTCGTTGTTTTGAATGAGACGGGTCTGGGGGCCCATCTGGATGGACACCATCCGGGTCAGCTCCAGGTCGTGGAGCTTCTTTTCAAACCGGTTGCACAGGTTGGCGTAGTCGTTGTACTTCTGGGCGGCCTCCTGGGTCTTGGTCTGGGTGGCCGTCTGTTGGAGCTGGGCCAGGGTCTCGTTGCGGGCCTTGTCCAGGGCCTTTTTGCCCGCCAGGATATACATGGTCAACTCCTTATAATATTTGGTGTTGAGCTCATACATCTGATCCAGCATAGCAATGTCCTTCATCAGGGTCAGCTGATGGTTTTCCAGAACCGCCACAATCTTGTCCACGTTAGCCTCGGCCTTGTCATAGCTGGCTTTGAGGGCCATGGCCTCCTTTTTTTTCTTCTGGAAGAAGCCGAAAATGCCGCTTTTTTCCTCCTCACCAAAGGTCTTCAGCTCCACCACCAGAGAGGAGAGGGCTTCGCCCACCTGGCCCAGGTCCTTGGTGCGCACGTTGTTCAAAGCATTCTGGGAGAAATCGGCAATGTTCTTCTGGGCGGCCGCACCGTACTGGAGCACCATGGCGGTATCGGTGAGGTCAATCTTCTGGGAGAAGTCCTCCACCATCTGCTGCTCCTGGGGAGAGAGTTGAATTTCCGTGAGGGCCTCGGCCGGTGCGGGGGCAGCCGGAGCGGCGGGGGCGGCGGGAGTCTCCGTCTCCAGGGTGGGGTTGAGGGTGAGGGTGGGGGTCATGTCCAGCTTGTCATTCATGGTAAGTTCCTCCTAATAATACTTGTTAATCGTGTTTGTCGGCGGAAAGATTCATAGAGCCAAGGCCCTCCCGGGCCAGCATTTGCTCCAGTACATCAATGTCGGTGGAGATGTCCAAGGCTTCCTGACCATACAGCGCATCCAGCTGCCGGTCAAAGGCAGTGCAGATGGTGGCCATGATGTCCTCAATGCGCCCCTTGGTGCCGTCGATGTTGGTGCCCTCCACACCGGTGGCATCCATGCGGTCATAGGCATTGAGCAGTTTCAACGTGGTGGGAAGATAGTAGTTGAGAAAACGGCGGATCTGGGGAAGCTTCTCCGGGGACTTCACCACGGCGTCTATAATCTTCTCAGTGGTGTGCTCCAGCCGGTCCATCTGTTGGGAGAGCGTCTCATCCTGGATGGAATCGTTGAGACGGCGGATTTCAGATAGGGCCCGGTCCCGCTCCTGGAGCAGTGCCCGCAGTTCAGGATTTTCCGGCTCCTTTGGTTCGGGTGGGGCTTTGGCTTGAGTCTGAGCCTGGGATGGCTTGTCCTCTGGGTCTGGAACTTCAAAGCCCTTATCGGGGAGTAAAATTTTGCCCAGATAGTAGACGGCGGCGGAGGTCAAACCTGCCATGATATAGTGGGTGGGTCGATACAGGGGGGCTGCAGCAGACCACACCAGCCAGGTCCCTCCCACCAGGTAAATGGGCAGGACGCTTTTCTTGCGTACAAAAGCCACAAAATACGCTCCTTTCTCCAGGGAGAATTTTCTCATTTATTGTATCGCAGTAAAGTGGGGAATGTCAAGAAAACCCTGGGGGTTTGAGGCATTGACTTTCCCGATTTGGTGGGTTAAAATAATATTTCAGATGATAAAATAGGCAGGTGTAGAGCCATGATGACACTAGAAAATTTCAAACAAGCCAGAAAGGTTTTGGAAGGGGTGCTCCACCCCACAGACCTGATTTACAGCACATTTTTCTCCAAGTCCACCGGGAATCATGTGTACATTAAGCCGGAGAACATGCAGGTCACCGGCGCTTACAAGATTCGAGGGGCTTACTTCAAGTGCTCTACCCTGAGCCAAGAGGAGAAGGAGCGGGGGCTCATCACCGCCTCAGCAGGCAATCACGCCCAGGGGGTGGCCTACGCGGCCCAGGCTGCCGGGATTCCTGCCACCATTATTATGCCCACCACCACGCCGCTGGTGAAGGTGAACAACACCAAGGATTACGGCGCCCGAGTTATTTTGCACGGGGAGACCTTCGATGATGCAGCAGCCATGGCCTCTATGATGAGTCAGGAGGAGGGATATACCTATGTCCATCCCTTCAACGACCTCACCGTGTCCACAGGCCAGGGCACCATTGCCT
>CALXDO010000047.1 GCA_944387075.1 uncultured Oscillospiraceae bacterium
AGCAAGAATCATGTGCAGGTGACCCTTGACCACACAACCAGTCACAGACAGCCGTGGAACACATGGAAACCTTGTGAATAGAAAGTGCTAAAAAGCAAATGGAACGGAATAAAAACAACTAGAAATAAGCCGAAAATATTAGAATAAAGTCCCCCTGACGCTTGGTAAGGATGAGGTCGGCAGTTCAAATCTGCCTAGCAGCTCCAACATAAACCGCTTGAATCGAAAGGTTCGGGCGGTTTTTTGTCATGTCTGGAAACTTTTTAGAGAAAATGGTCCAGGAGGGGAATGACCTCCTGGACGAAAATTTACACTTTTGCAACTGGGGGTGCAACTTCCGGGCCTCAAAAAAACCAGGAAACCGTTGGGGCCCAATGGGTTGCTGGTTTTTCGATTTGCAACTTGGGTGCAACAGATACACCCTTTAGGCGGTATAGGCACGTTCTACGGCGTTGGTGGCCTCTGTAGAGGTCTCCCGGCCTTTGACATAGTATTTCAGGGTCATGGCTGGGGTGGTATGTCCGGCGGCTGCCTGGGCCAGTTTGATGTCCTTGGTCTGGTCGTAGAGGTCGGTAAGTACAGTGGTACGGAATCGAATGGGCGTGATGTTCTCCTCAAAGCCGATCTCCCGCTGAATCCGCTGGCACATCCTGCGAACCTGGGTGTAGCTCAAAGGCTGCTGCCCACCAAAGAGAAAGGGCCCGGTGAAGTCCGTGGACAGGTAGGGCAGGGCCAGAGCGGACAGGCCAATGGTTCGGCAGCTGCTGGCGGTTTTGGTGTCCTTCACCTCGGGCTGGTTGCGGGTGGGATGGGTCACCGCCCGGCGGACGTGAATCTTCATATTCTGGGTGTCTACGTCGTTGAGCTGGAGCCCCAACACTTCCTCCAGGCGGAGGGGATGGAGGGCCTGGAGGGCCAGATAAGCCCGATCCTGGGGGCTCTGGATGTCTCCCAGGTGCTCTACCAAAAAGCGCATCTGCTCCACGGTATAGGGGGCGGTGGCTTTGCTGGCCTTGCCGGTGATCTTCACACGCCGGGATTTCACCGGGTTCTGGGTGATGATCTTATCCTCCACGGCGGCATCCAGAATCTGATTCAGAACAATTCGTACCTTGTCCTTGGTGGCCTTGGCCCCGGTCATATTGTTAAACAGCTTTTGAATGTGGTCGGTGGTAATGTCCTCCACGGCCAACCCTTCAAAGGCGGGGAGCAGGTGCAAGGTTAGTTGACGCTGGTAGGTGATGGCGGTGGCATTCTCCACGTTGGGCTTGGAGTAGGTGTTGAACCAGTTCCAGGCGTAGGTGTCAAAGGGGTGCTTGCTGCTCTCCTGAGGCGTGGCTGCCAGCTGGAGAATCTTGTTGGTGAACTCCTGGAGGCTGTTGGCACGCACCCATACTTTGGTGCCATTGACCACCACAGATTGATTGATCTTTTTGTTTGCCATTTCGGTAACTCCTTCCGAAACAGGCAAAATATCCGTGGGTGTTATGTGGTTATCAAGGTGCATGGGCTCCTGACCTGAAGGGGCAGGGGCGTTGGGTTTCACGCCACGAGTATAGCACAGGGAACTGCAAGAGACAAGATACTCTATGAGAAACGGCTTTGGAATTCGGGAATTGCCGTGTATATCTGCAAACAACAGTTGTCCGGACTGCATCAGTTGTTGAATACAGGCGGGGGACAGCTGCAAGAGATTTGCCACATCGGACACGGTAAGAAAGTCGGGGTACTTATCTAACAGGGTTTCGGTATGTTTTTGTATGGCTGCTATGTCATCCAGGGACATGGGCATCAGCTCCTTTCCCGTTTAGAATAACGGATATTCCAGGGGAAGGCCATGCCAGAACTGGCAAACTATTTTGCCTAGTGATTTGCGACAAACTACAGAAGTGCCATAAAGGTAATACTAGGCTTTATGGCACCTCCTGGATGTACCTGGCCCCCTATGGGGGGCGGGTTCAGAACATCAACCAGGGAGGCCACCGCCGCTCCCGCTTTGGTGTCCCCGCCTGGTTGCTGGTGTCGGAACGTCGCCGACACATTGGGGGGTAGGGGGCATCGAGGGCGTTGAACGTGCACATTCAAAAGCATTTGATATTATTTCTGTTTGCTTTCTGGTTGAAAAATGGGCATAAAAACCAGCCACCCTTGACACAGGGTGACTGGATTGCTATGATGGGGGCAAGGAAACAACTGGATAAAAGGAGAGATTCCAGCTATGAAGAAATATATCATCGGCGGCGTGGCCGCTTTGGTTGTCATTGGCGGCGTGGTCATTTTTGGGGTGTCCCAGAGCGGCAACTCTCAGGCGGCTGCTACACCCTCCCCGGAAATCACTGCAACTCCAGAGCCCTCAATAGAGCCCTCTGTAGAACCCACTCTCGGACTGGGGGTTGGGAGTAGTGTGACGTTAGACCAACTGAGTGAAGCACAAATCCAAATCTTCAAGGAAGCCTCGGAGGCGTTTAAGCAGGATTACATCAACTCCGCAATAACCTTAGACCAGTTAAAGTTATTCCAGAATACGGAGATAGAGACCTCCATCATCTACAATCAGCTCCCTGCCAATGGTGTACAGCTGTTCGAGGAATGGAAGGAACTGGTAAATTACTACAGCGACCTTGAGTCCTTAAAAGCCGACAATGGTTCCAGTAGTAACACAGGTTCCACGAACACGGGATCAAGTAACACCGGTTCCAGCAGTAACACAGGAAGTGGTGGACAGGTAAATTCTGGAAATAAACCAAATAATAGTGACAGCCAGAACAATCAACAGGTAGAATCTGGTAACAACGGTGGTTCTAACGATGAATATGTTGAAATTGGTAACGATAAAGATATTGGTAGCGAAGGATTATCAAATGGAGAAATGCCAGATTGGCTGTTACCATAACTTAAGAGAGGTGAAAGGGAATGCGAAAGATACTTACGAGAATAACAACGGGACTATTAAGTTTATCGATGCTATTTACTCTAATAGTCCCAGCGTATGCAGATTATAATGGTTCGGGTTCCGGCTCGGGAAGTTTAAATGGTTCGGGTTCCTGGTGGTTAGATAAGCAAGGGGTAAGAGTAACTATAGTAGATAAAAACGGAAATACAGTACTAACGGGTGGAAGTGGAGGAAAAGATTATTCAGCAATAGATATAGTGTTTTCTGAGCCCACTGGTACAATGTTAAGTTTAACAGGTAACAAATTTCAAGGAATGGCTGATGGCAAAATAATGAGGATCGGTGTAGGAGCGTTAAATAATTTAATAAATAAGGCAATCGATGCGAATAAGTATTTAAGTGAGTTAAAGAAGTTGCCGAGCTACACTGAGTTATATCCCGATTCATATAGTGGATTACCATTACCGATATTATATGAGGGTAATAAGTATGTGGGAAATGGTGAAGCGGTGAAGGAGTTTTTCATCAAGGGGTCCCTGGGGTCATTTACCATAAGTTCTGTAACCTATAACCCCTCACTCCCCTCAATCAACACCGGCTCCGGCTCCTCCGGTAGCTCCGGTGGTGGTGGATACAACAATGGTTCTGTATCATCTGGGGCAAAGATAAAAACGGTTTATGGGTACGTCACCAGGTCATGGCTAAACAACCACATAAATTAAGGCCTCCCAGAAATGGGGGGCCTTGTTTGTTGTTCAAAGTGGATTGTAGTTGCGTAGGGGGCTGGGTGGCCCGCCACGGGTGAGACATTTGGAGCGTGGTTTGAGCCAGGTATAGGGCGGGGCCAATGGTTGGTATGCTCCATGGAATATCCCCGCTGTGGGTTTTGTTGTGAGATATGAGCATGATCCCCGTGGGATATTCCGTCGCTTTCATGCCCTGCGGGGCATAGGTTTTGCGGTGGGCCTAGGAGTGAAGTAAAAGCGTGGGGTTGTGGTCCGCTTCTTTAACTATGGGAAAGGTCCCGTTCCCACTTGGATACGGCTTTGTCTGTGACCCCCATCTGCTGAGCCAGCTCCAACTGAGTCAAGCCCTTTTCCTTGCGAAGCTCGGCGATCAATGCGCCCAGTGTTTTTTTCACAGTAAGACCACTCCTTCGATTAAGGTGGGTTAATCATGGCATAATCAGAGCAGATACACAACCATCTGGCAGTTTACACTTCTCGACTTCTGGTTTACACAGGGGTAGAGAGGGAATTTCATGATAGTGTGGTGACAGCCGCCCCGTGCTGGTATCCCCACCGTGCATCCCGATCATGGCAGGAGAAGAGAAGAATCTGCCGGTTTTGCGCCTGCTCTTCCAGCAATTCCAGGGCGGCGGCGGCCCGCTGGTCGTCGAAGTACGCCAGGGTGTCGTCCAGCACCAGAGGGGCCTCCGGGGCGGTGAGGTCAGAAAGAGCCAGACGCAGGGCCAGATACAGCTGCTCCTGGGCCCCGGCGGAGAGAAACAGATGGGAGTGGGGGAGGGGAATCCCCTGCTGCTCCACCTGGGCGGACAAATCCCGGGCCAATGTCAGCCCCGTATGCTGCCCGCCGGTGAGCTGGGCCATCAGCTGCCCCGCCTTTTCATTGAGGGCGGGGGAGAACCGCTGACGCAAGGTGGCGTTGGCCTCTTCCAGCCCCTCCAGGGCCAGGGTGAGGGCTGTATACTCCTCCTGTCGCTGGGCCAGCTGCTCCTGTAGCTCCCCGCGGCGGCTCTCCGCCTCCAGGGTGTCCTGCCCCAAGGCCCCGGTGGCCTGGTCCAGGCGGGTTTGCCACTGGGCCATTTGGCTCTCCACTTGGCGCAGCTGGGCGGCGAGCACGCTGGGGTCTGCGGTAGGGAGGGTGACCGGGCCGGTGGGCCGCTGCGCCCCCTGGGCCTGCAAGTCCGCCACACGCTCCCGGGCGTGGTGCAGCTGGGCCTCCAACTGTTGACGCTGGGTGAGCCAGTCCAGATAGGTCTGCAACGCCTCTTGCATGTTCTCGCCCTGTCTGGGGGCCGAGGCGTACAAAATCTTGTCGTATTTGCCCATTTTGGCCACCAACACCATGGCCACGATGACGGCCGCAGCCATACACCCAAAGCCCACAAAAGACAGAGGGTAGAGGGAGAGGAAAAAGCCCAGGATGATGAGCCCCAAGCCACCCACCCCCAGCAAGGGCACCCACACCTTCATGGCCTTGGATAGGGCCTGGCGGCGGGCCTTGGCCTGCTGCCGCTGACGGCTGTGTTCCTGGGTCTGCTGAGTGAAATGGCCCGCCTGCTCCATGGCTTGGGCAGCGGTCAGCCCGGAAAAGCGGGGGTCTGGGGCGGGGAGGGCCTGCCAAGCGGCTTCGGCTTGGTCCCGCTGGGCCAGGGCCTGCCCATACCGCTGGTTTAAGGCCTGCTGCCGATAGGCCCGGTGCTGATCCAGCTGGCGTTTCAACTGCTGCTTGTGTTGTTGCAGCTGGGCCAGTTCCTGCTGCGCCTGGGCCTGGGTGTGGCGGGCCTGGGCGGTGCGCTCGATGGTCTGCTGGACTTGGGCCAGCTCCCCCTCCAGCTGGGGGATGAGTCCGGTGGAGCGGTTGGCCTGGCGGCGGTTGCGCCAGTCTTTCAAGGTACGCCCTGTGGCGGAGTAGGATACGTCCTCCTCTCCGGTGGTGGCCAGGGCGGCAATGCGCCGCTCCAAATCCGGCCCCGAGGTGACGGTGGTCTCCCCCTGGCCCACCAGGGCGCAGCGGACAAATACCTCCCGGCTCACCCCGGTGAGGGTCTCTCCCACGTTGGCGGCGGTGAGAAAGGGCACCGGGTCGCCGGAGGCGGTGTATACCGCCTGGAAGCCTCCGAAGGGGGTGGAGCGGTTGGCAAACCGCCGCAGGGTGATGCGCTGCCCCTGCCATTCCAGCCGCACTTCTCCACTCATGGCAGCCCCAGACCAGGGCTGATAGCGGGTTTTTAGGGCCAGGTGTCCCACCTTGTCCCGCTCTCGGGTGTCAATGCCGTAGAGCATGGCGGTGAGGAAAGCCACCCAGGTGGATTTGCCCGACTCGTTGGGGGCAGAGAGGATGTTGAGGCCGGGGGAGAGGGTGAGGGTGGCCCCCTCCAGCTTGCCGAAGGTGGCGGTCATGGAGATGATGTTCATGGGCGGATGTCCTCCTCTCCCTCCAGGGCGGCCAGCCCGAATCGGGTGGCCAGCACCAGCTGGGGCTGTGCCTCGGGAGGAGCTGCTTGAATTTTTTGGTACATGGAGCGCAGAAACAGCCCGGTCAGTGAGTCCTCTCCCGCCCGCTGCCACAGCTGTTTGGGGAGGGTGGTGGCGTCCACCCACTCGGCGTAGAAAAAGTGGGGGGCCACCTGTTGGGCGAGGGCGGTGAGGGAGGGGGGTGTGTTGGTCTCCCCGGTGAGGGTGAGGCGCACCAGATCGGCGGAGTAATCCAGCCCCGCCAAGGTCTGGGCCAGGGTGGCGACATCCACCTCTTGGATGCGGTATTCCCGGCAGCACAGGGGGACAAACTGGGCGGTGACCCCCTGGGTGGTGACATCCACCAGCAGGCAGCCCTTTTTCCCCGTCTCGTCAAAGCCCCGGCCCTCGGGACAGCCCGGGTAGGCCCAGTAGGTGGTTCCCTCCCGCTGCAACCCGGACCCCCGGTGGACGTGACCCAGGGCGGCGTAATGGGCCCCGGTGGCGCCCAACTGTCCGGGCAAAATGGGGGCGTACCGGCCCACGGGGGCCACCTCTCCGTGGAGGCACAGCACATGCACCCGCCCGTCTTGGGGGACGGTGTACCCGGACAGGGGGGAGTCCTCCCGGTGTGGGGCAGTGAAGGCACAGCCGTGGATGACGGCGTTCAACCCGGGAACTTCCACAGCCTCCATGGAAGCTGTGGAAAAAATGTGTACGTTGTCCGGCCACAGGGAGGTGGCGTAGGGGGACTGGGGCGTGTAGGGGTCGTGGTTGCCGGGGGCAATGAAAACAGGGATGGACAACGCTCCCAGGGCCTGGGTGAGGGCCTGGATGGACTGGGGATAGACCCGCACCGCATCCAACAAATCCCCCGGCAGCAGCACCACATCCACCCCTTCCGCCTGGGCCAGCTGGGCCAGGCGGTGGGGGATGTCCCGCAATTCCCGCCGCCGTTGGGCGGCCTGGGGGGCGGGGAGGCTGCTGAGGGGGGAGTCCAGATGGAGGTCTGCGGCGTGTAAGATACGCATGAGAGAGCCTCCTTATCCGTCAATGTCCACCCGCTCTACGGACAGGCAGCGGCGGGTGTTGGTGTCCATGGTGAACAGCACCCCATCCATGCCACAGGGGCCGTCGGCGGGCTGAAACCGCTGGGGCAGGCCGCCCATAAAGCGGTTGATGGCCTGGGAGGGGTGAATGCCAATCACCGACTGGGTGGGGCCGGTCATACCCAGGTCGGTGACAAAGCCCAGGCCCTGGGGGAACACCTGGGTGTCGGCGGTGGGGACGTGGGTGTGGGTGCCCCACAGGGCCTGCACCCGCCCGTCCAGATACCAGGCCATGGCCCCCTTCTCGCTGGTGGCCTCGGCGTGGAAGTCCACCAGGGTGAGGGTGGCGTCCCCCTCTTTCAAAATTTCATCCATTTTGAAAAAGGGATTGTCAAAGTTGGAGTCCATGCCGCACCGGCCAATGAGATTGACCACTCGAATGGTGGTACCCCGGGGGCCGTCGAAGATGCCCCAGCCCCGGCCGGGGGCCCGGCTGGTGTAGTTGGCGGGGCGCAGAAGATAGGGATTTCGCTCTATTTCGTCTACTATTTGTCGTTTACCCCAGGTATGATTACCCAATGTAATCACATCCGCCCCGGCGGCGAAGATGTCTCGGGCCTGCTGGGGCATCAGGCCGTTGGATGCGGCGTTTTCCCCGTTGACCACGGTGAAGTGAATGTCATATTGGCGGCGGAGGGTAGGCAGGTGGCGGCAGAGAAATTGCACGCCGCTCTCGCCCACCACATCCCCGATGGCCAGAACGCGAAGTTCCATAAAATCACCTGCTGTTTTGGAATTGATAAACGCCTCCCTTGTGTAAAGGGAGGTGGCATGGCGAAGCCATGCCGGAGGGATTGATATTTGCCGGACGGCTGACAGCTCCCCTTGGAAAACGGGGAGAGCCATGTTTATTGGCTTCCCTCCATGGTCTGCTGGATGATGTCGTCAAAGACCTCCCGGGACAAGGCCCCGGAGACATATCCATAGACGTTGCCGTTTTTGTCGATCATGAAGGTGGTGGGGAAGGAGGAAATGCCATAGGAATAGAACAGGCTGGCGTCCGTGTTCATGAGGGTGGGGTAGGTGTACCCGTTTTCCTCCAAAAAGGCGGTGATCTCCTCCACCGAACCCTCTTGGCCCAGGTTGGGGGCAGCCACCCCCAGTACCACCAAATCCTTCTCGTTTTTACCGTAGTCCTCATAGATTTCCTGCAAGTCGGGCATCTCACTGCGGCAAGGGCCGCACCAGGTGGCCCAGAAGTTGAGCAATATGGTTTTTCCCTTGTACTGCTCCAGGGTGTGGGTGTTGCCAAACTGGTCGGTGAGGGTGAAGTCCAGGGCGGGAACGGGGGCCTGGGTCTCCTCAGGCGCGGCACTTTCCTCCGGCTTGGGGGTTTCCTCTGGCTGGGGGGTCACTTGGGTTGTGGGGGTGGCCTGGGGGTCCGAGCTAGCCAGAGACCCGGACAGGCTGTTCATCCATCCGGTGACCATCAGCAGGCCGATGACCACCAGCAAAACGCCGCCCACCTTTACCGTGTAGCGCACCACGTTGCGGTGTTTTTGGAACAACTGCAAAAGGCTGCCGGCAAACAGGGCCACCGCCAGAAAGGGGAGGACAAAGCCCAGGGTGTACAGGCCAATGAGGGCAAAGCCCTGGGCGGCGGTGTCCGCCGAGCCAGCCATGAGCAGCACACTGGCCAGGGCAGGCCCCACGCAGGGGGTCCAGGCAAAGGAGAAGGTGAAGCCAAAGACCAGGGCCACCAGGGGGCTCATGGCCAGCTTTTGCAGGGGGAAGCGGATGCGCCGGTCCTGCTCCAGGGCCATGGGGCGAAGACCCCCAGCTGGAACAGGCCAAAGGCGATGATGAGAATGCCGCCCACCTGAATGATGATCTTCTGATACTGGTGCAGGGCCTGACCCAGAGCGGTCATGCCAAGCGCCAACAGGAAGAAGGCGG
>CALXDO010000048.1 GCA_944387075.1 uncultured Oscillospiraceae bacterium
CTGCACCCCAACGTGACTGTGGTGGGCGACGAGGCCGCCTTCTCCGTTCTGCGCAAGGAAGGGTGCCTGTAAGGCGCGTGGGCTGAAAAGGCCCGCTTTGTATCCGCTGATATGTGCCTGGAGGCTGTAAGGATAGTATAGAAGAGTCAGGGTGACGTGGTACATGGAACCCCGCAAATAAAATTGTTTGGGTGTGCCGCAGAGAGATATGCTCTGTGGCACATCCTTTTTGCATAGTTTGCATAGTTGCCCATGCCATACATATTCTGTATGGGAGGTATGGGATGAAATCAGAGGTGCATATTGAAGTGGTTGACCCCAATGAGAAGGGAGCGCTGGAGCAACTTTGGAAGCGTATTTTGTTGGAAAAATTGTGTCAGTGCAGAAAATGACGTGGGAAGAGAAGGGGGAACCTTCTCTTCCTTTTTATAAGGAGGGGACTGTGTGAGGATTGCAGCCTACTGTCGCGTATCCACATCCAAAGAGGAACAGCTGGACAGTTTAGCCAATCAAAAAGAGTTTTTCCAGTCGTATGCCAATTTGCACGGGGATGAGTTGGTGAAAATTTATGCAGATGAGGGTACTTCTGGTACACGATTGCAACGGAGAGAACAGTTTCTAGCACTGATGCGAGACGCAGGAAAAGACCAATTTGATGTGGTAGTGGTCAAAGACATTTCACGCTTTGCCCGTAACACCGTGGACTTTCTCCGGAGCATTCGAAAATTGAAGGAGTTGGGGGTAAATACACGCTTTCTCACCGCAAATATGGACAGTTTGGGGGAGTCTGAGTTTGTTTTGACTATGTTTGGTGCGTTGGCCCAGGAGGAAAGTGCGAATCTGAGTAAGCGGGTGAAGTTTGGCAAAAAGCTCAACGCCAAGAAGGGACGGGTGCCACAGCGAATTTATGGCTACGATCGCCTGGACAACTTCACCTTGTGTATCAATCCCGCAGAGGCGGACGTGGTGCGAATGGTATATGATCTCTATTTGGAGCAGGGATTGGGCTGCCGTTCCATCGCCCAGCAACTCAACAACGGGGGATATGTCACCAAACTGGGGTGTAGCTGGACCCCATCGGCGGTGCATCGTATTTTAACCAATCCCATCTATTGTGGCCATCACGTCAACCATAAATATGAGGTGGAAAACTATCTGACTGGGAAACAGAAAAAAATCCCACCCGAGGGACAGTATCACCATCCACGGCCCCAGTGGGCTATCGTGACCCCCCTCCAATTTCAACAGGCTCAAAAGCAGCGGCAGGCGCGGGGCCGCACCCAAAAACAGGCCAGGTACAGTGCCAGACATCTGTTCAGCGGCCTAATGGTCTGCCAAGAGTGTGGCAGAAGCTTTTGCCGAAAGACCTATACTTACGCCAAAACTCGGGTATACTGGAAATGTTCAGGGAATGACCAGGGAACATGTGCCAACCGGATCAAGATCGAAGAGGGGCAGTTGATGGATGCCATTATCACCTATGTGGGGGGGTGTATTGCCCAGCCTGAGGAGATTGCAAAAGAGTTGCAGTCGTGGATGAACCAAGAACTGGATGGAAGGGGAAGCACCGAAGAAGAACGGCAGCGCTTGGAACGGAAGGTGGCGCGTTACACAGAACTCTACGCCAATGAGGCTATGTCGCTGGAGGAATATCTGGATAAAAGAGGGAGAATACTGAAAAGGATTTATACTTTACAGCAATTGGACTGCAACAAAGTGAATCAGAAACAGGTGGCGGAACGGGTGGAACAGTGTATGGCGTGGAAGGGATGGACACATGCTGATATGGCCAAACTGGTGGAACGGATTACGGTGAATGGGGAGGGGGAAGTGAAGGTGTTTCTGAGGTCAGCAGAGAGCAACCCGTCTGTTTGATCGCAATGGTGGAGGCTGTGGATCCCATCATTCTCAGCATGAAGCTGGTGGAAAGCTGTGAAAGTGGTAGTTGCAGCTGCGGATGCTGTGACCCCAGCGATATTCCCACTTGTATCACCTCTTGTTTCCCAGGCGAACTGTCTATGGGAAGTGAGGGGAAACGGGTGTATGTGACGCTGGGCCAGTTCTCTATGATTCGTCTGGAGCGCGACAGCCAGCTGCTCATTCCCGCCTATGACTACTGCATCCCCAGCAAGGAGTGCACCGGCGGAAGTGAGGAGGACCCCTGTGCGCTGTTCCGCAAGGTTCAGTTCCCCACGGAGGAGTTCTTCCCGCCCAACACAGTGGCTCCACCGGAAGGATACCAAGAAGCAAAAAACTGCAAACCTTGCTGCTAACCATTTTGGGAGGGGCGTTGCCGCACAACGCCCCTCCTCTTTTCGTGGAGAAGGATACTTTTTTTTTGTAGCAAAGTCTGCTATAATACACTAGGGTCTTTATGACCAAATACATATTTCGATGATGCGTGACACAAGCCGGAGGGTTTGCATATGAATCAGATAAAAATGCTGTACCAGAGGCTGGAACAACAGATGCCGGCGTTGGAGCTTCGCCAGGATGAGCCTATGAGCCGTCACACCACCTTTCGGGTGGGCGGTCCTGCGGCCTTGATGGCCTGTCCCAGGGGGACAGAAGAAATGGTAAAGGCGATCAACCTAGCTCGTGAACTGGAAGTACCCACTGTGGTGATGGGCAACGGCTCCAATTTGCTGGTGGATGACCATGGAGTAGATGCCTTTGTGATAAAAACGGTGCCCCAGTATGCCAAATGCGAGGTGCATGGGAATGAGCTGACTGCACAGTCAGGAATTCTCCTCTCAAGACTGGCCGGTCAGGCGGCCTCGGCGGGGCTGACTGGGTTGGAGTTTGCCCACGGGATTCCCGGTAGCTTGGGGGGCGGTGTGACCATGAACGCCGGAGCCTACGGTGGAGAAATGGTACAGGTGGTAACTCGTGTGGGAGTGTTGCTGCCCAGTGGGGACGTGGAGGAGTGGGATACGGAGCAGTGCCAGTTTCGTTACCGACACTCTGCATTCAGCGACGGGAAAAAACTGGTGCTGTGGGCAACCCTTCATCTCCAAAGCAGCGACGAAACAGTCATCCGGGAGACCATGCGGAACCTGGCGGCTAAGCGCAGGGAAAAGCAGCCGCTGGAATACCCCAGTGCTGGCTCTACGTTTAAAAGGCCAGAGGGGCACTTTGCAGCAGCGTTGATTGACCAGTGTGGACTCAAGGGCCTGCGTGTGGGCGGTGCCGTGGTGTCGGAAAAGCATGCAGGATTTGTGGTGAATACCGGTGGGGCCACATGTGATGACATTTTGCGTTTGATGGAGCAGATTCGTCAGCGCGTGTTTCAAGTCACCGGTGTGGAACTGGAACCTGAGGTAAGATACCTGAAGTGAGGAGGGAGTGCGTATGCAGCTTTTTATTGTATCCGGATTGTCTGGAGCAGGAAAATCCACGGTAATGTCTATTTTGGAAGATAGTGGATATTTTTGCGTGGACAATTTGCCCCCGGTGCTGATTCCAAAGTTTGCAGAGTTGTGTCAAATGGGGAGTGAGGCGCATCAGCGAGCGGCTGTGGTGTGCGACATTCGAGGGGGCAGCAGCTTCGTCAATGATTTGTTTGAGGCCTTGGAGACCTTAGATGGGATGAAGACGCCGTATGAGATTTTGTTTGTGGAGGCAGATGACCAGACCATCATCAAGCGGTATAAAGAAACCCGCCGCTATCATCCGCTTATGGAAGAGCAGGGAACACTGGCCCGCGCCGTGCAAGCGGAGCGGAAGGTGATGGAGCCAGTTCGGAATCGGGCAAATATTGTGTTGCAGACCGACGCCATGTCCACCCGCAAGCTGCGAGATCGTGTGCTGGAATTGGTGTATCCAGGCCGGAAGAAGGATAGCGAGCTGAATGTTTGCGTCACCTCGTTTGGATTCAAGTACGGACTGCCTATGGAGGCAGATCTGGTATTTGATGTACGATTTTTGCCCAATCCCTTCTATGTGGAGGCCCTGCGCCCTCACACAGGGCTGGATGACGGCGTCCAAAACTATGTATTCCAGTTTCCCCAGAGTCAGGAGTTTCTGGAGAAAATGGAAGACATGGTGGCGTTTTTGCTTCCCCAGTTTGTGGAGGAGGGGAAGAGTATGGTGGTTGTGGCCATTGGTTGTACCGGCGGAAAACATCGTTCGGTAGCCATGACCCATGCGTTGGCCCAGTACATTGAAACATTGGGGTATCGGGTCTCAGAAAACCATCGGGATATGACGAGGGCTTGAAACATGAAACATATCGATCAAAAACACGGGCCTGCCATTGTAGCCATTGGAGGTGGGCATGGTCTGTCTGCCATCTTACGTGGTTTGAAGAATGTTACGGATGATCTAACTGCTATTGTCACTGTGGCAGATGACGGGGGTGGATCGGGGACCTTGCGGGAAGAACTGGGTATGCCCCCACCCGGGGACATCCGCAACTGCATGGAGGCCCTGGCCGATGAAGAGTCTCTGATGCGCACCTTGCTGGCCTACCGCTATCCGGAGGGACGGCTGGCCGGGCAGGCGTTTGGAAACCTGCTGCTGGCGGCTCTGGATGGTATTTCTCCATCCTTTGACCAAGCAGTGGCTCAGATGAGCCAGGTGTTGGCCATTCGAGGGACTATTCTTCCAGTGACCAATGAAAACATCCAGTTGGAAGCTGTGTTTGAAAACGGAACCCGTATCTGCGGGGAGTCCAAGATTTTTGCCTTCAAAAAGCAGCAAAACTGTGGCATCCATCATGTGCGGCTTATCCCAGAGCACCCGCCTGCACTCCCCGCGGCGTTGGAGGCCCTGGCCAGAGCGGACATCATCCTGCTGGGACCCGGAAGTCTGTACACCAGCGTCATCCCCAACCTGTTGGTGGATGGCATCTCCCAGGCTATTGAGGACAGTGCCGCCCTAAAAATCTATATTTGTAACATCATGACTCAGGACGGAGAGACGGAGGGAATGACTGCTTCAGAGCACTTGGCAGCCCTTTTGGAACATGGCGGGGCAGAGTTGGTGGATTTGTGCCTGTGTAACTCGGCCCCTTTGTCGGGAGAGATGTTGCAACGCTACCGCCAGGAGGACGCGGTCCCCTTGGTGGTGGACCGTCAGGAGCTGGAGATTTTAGGGGCTGAGGTGGTCTGCCGTCCCTTGACGGAGGATCAGAAGGATTTCGCCCGCCACTCTGGTGACAAGGTGGCCCAGGCGGTGTTGGAATTGTACCAACAACGGGCCCACACCAAGACTTTTTGATAAAGGAGCAGATGTGTGTGACCTTTTCTGCCCAAGTAAAACAGGAGTTGTGTAAACAGCCCATCAGCCGCCGCTGCTGTGCCCAGGCAGAGGCCTATGGAATTTTGCTTTACTGCAATACCTTCCATGCCCGACAGGTGCGCATCATTACGGAATCTCCCCAGTTCAAGCAGCGTCTCCCAGTGCTGTTTCGCAAGGCATTTCGTGTGGAGTTTGACGTGATTCCTCCCATGGGGGAGGGAAAGGGAAGCTTTCTCCTGGAGGATCCGGATAAACTCCACACGATATTTGATACCTTCGGCTTGGAGCGGGATTCTTCGGTGTCGCTCCACATCAATTTTGCACACCTGGAGGAGGAGCATTGCCAGACCGCTTTCTTCCGGGGGGCTTTTTTGGCAGGAGGTTCTGTGACCGACCCGGAGAAAAGCTACCATTTGGAACTGGCTACCTCCCATGCAGCAGTGGGCCGGGAGAGCATCGCTCTGCTTCAGGAAGTGGGCTTTACCCCCAAGGACACCCAGCGAAAGGGAAATCATGTGACTTATTTCAAACAGAGTGACCACATCGAGGACTTTCTTACCACCATTGGGGCACCGGTTTCTGCCATGGAAATTATGACTGCCAAGCTGGAACGGGACTTGCGGGGGAGTGTCAACCGTCGGGTCAACTGCGATGCGGCCAACCTGGATAAAACGGTGGAGGCGGCCCGGTGGCAGATGGAGGCCATTTATCGCCTGGAAGAGCGGGGGATGCTGGAAGACTTGCCAGAGAAACTCAAGGAAGCTGTGGATTTGCGTATGGCCCACCCGGAATTGACGCTGGCCCAGTTGGCCGAGCTTTGTACTCCGCCGGTGAGTAAATCGGCGTTGAATCACCGTCTGCGTAAGCTGGCCCAGCTGGCGGAAACCTAAAGGGGGGTTGAGACCCAGGAAGGAGACACCCATGTCATTTGTCCATTTACATGTACATACGGAATATTCCCTGTTGGATGGAGCCTGTCGCATCAAGCAACTGGCGGAGCGGGTCAAGGAACTGGGACAGGAGGCTGTAGCCATCACCGACCACGGTGTGATGTTTGGCGCGGTGGATTTCTACCGGGCCTGCCTGGGGGCGGGCATTAAGCCCATCATCGGCTGTGAGCTATATGTGGCCCCGCGTTCTCGGTTTGACCGAACCCGAGAATTGGACGGAGCACCCCGCCACCTAGTGCTTTTGTGTGAAAATGAGACCGGATACCGCAATCTCAGTTATCTGGTGTCCATGGCCTATGTGGAGGGCTTCTATGGCAAGCCCAGGGTGGACATGGAACTGCTGCGGGCCCACAGTGAGGGGCTCATCGCTCTGTCTGCTTGCCTGGGCGGGGAAATTCCCCGGCGGCTCATGGCAGGAGATTACCAGGGAGCTTTGCGACATGCCCTGGAGATGCGGGACATCTTTGGAGAGGCTCATTACTACTTGGAGGTGCAAGACCACGGTATCGCGCAGCAACAGCAGATCAACGCTGGCATCTTCCGGCTCCACGCTGAGACAGGGATTCCGTTGGTGGCCACCAACGATGCCCACTACCTGACCCGAGAGGATTCTGTGATGCAGGACGTGCTCATGTGTGTGCAGACGGGCAAACGCCTGGAAGATGCAGACCGTATGCGCTTTGAGACCCAGGAGTTTTACATTAAAAGTGAAGAGGAAATGCGGCGGCTATTTCCCCAGTGTCCTGAGGCCATAGAAAACACCGCAAAGATTGCCCGGATGTGTCAGGTGGAGTTCCAGTTTGGTGTACACCACCTGCCGGAATTCAAACTTCCTGCGGGGGAGACGGACGGAGATGCCTATTTTGAGCGGCTGTGCCGCCAGGGCTTTGCCCAACGGTATCCCCATGCGGGGGAGGAGTACCAGAACCGCTTGGAGATGGAGATGGACATGATTCGCCGCATGGGGTTTGTGGACTACTTCCTCATTGTCTCCGACTTCATTGGATATGCCAAAGGGCAGGGAATCCCGGTGGGGCCGGGGCGTGGTTCAGCAGCTGGCTCCATGGTATCCTATTGCCTCTATATCACTGACATTGACCCCATGAAGTACAACCTCTATTTTGAGCGGTTCTTGAACCCCGAGCGAGTTACCATGCCGGATATTGACATTGACTTCTGTATCCGCCGCCGCCAGGAGGTCATCGACTACGTCTCTCGCAAGTACGGGGAGGACCATGTGGCCCAGATTGTCACCTTTGGCACCATGAAGGCCAAGGCTGCCATTCGGGACGTGGGGCGTGTGATGGACATGCCCTATGCCGAGGTGGATGCCATTGCCAAGCAGGTGCCTTTTGCCCTAGACATGACTCTGGATAAAGCCCTGGTGCTGTCCAAGGGGTTGGCAGATCTGTACAACGGCAACAAAAAGGTGAAGCAGCTGGTGGACATGGCCCGAAAGCTGGAGGGAATGCCGCGCAATGCCTCCACCCACGCCGCCGGTGTGGTTATCACCCGCCGCCCGGTATACGAGTACGTTCCGCTGGCCACCAACGATGATTTGCCGGTGACCCAGTATACCATGGTGACGCTGGAAGAACTGGGCCTTTTGAAGATGGACTTTTTGGGCCTGCGCAACCTGACCATTTTGGATGATGCTGTGAAGATGGTAAAGGAACATCACCCCGATTTCTCCATGAGCGACATCCGGGACGACGATGCCCAGGTGTTTCAGATGCTCTCGGAAGGGCGTACGTCAGGGGTGTTTCAGATGGAGTCTACGGGCATGACGGGGGTGTGCGTCGGGCTCAAGCCTCAAAACATTGAGGACATCACCGCTATCATTGCCCTGTATCGTCCCGGGCCCATGGACTCCATTCCCAAGTTCATTGCCAGCAAGCATGACCCCCGGTGCATCTCCTACCGAAATCCGGCCCTGGAGCCCATTTTGTCCGTGACCTATGGCTGCATTGTCTACCAGGAGCAGGTGATTGAGATTTTTCGCCGTCTGGCTGGGTACTCGCTGGGACAGGCGGACATGGTACGGCGCGCCATGAGCAAAAAGAAGGTCAAGGACATTGAACGGGAGCGGGAGGCATTCATCCACGGGGACCCCCAGCGCAACATTGATGGCTGTGTCGCCCGGGGGATTCCGGCGGAGGACGCCCAGGCCATCTACGACGAGATTTATGCCTTTGCCAACTATGCCTTTAACAAGGCCCACGCGGTGAGTTATGCCATTGTGGCCTACCAGACAGCATGGTTTAAGTACCACTATACCCGAGAGTATATGGCGGCCTTGCTCACTTCGGTGCTGGACTCCCAGGATAAGGTGGCGGAATACATTGCCGAGTGCAAGGAAAACGGCATTGCCCTGCTGCCGCCCGACATCAACGAATCCGGTTTGAGCTTCACGGTGTCCGGGGACAACATCCGGTTTGGCCTGGCCGCCCTCAAGGGGGTGGGCCGGGGATTTGTCAACGCGGTGCTGGCCCAGCGGGAACAGGATGGGCCGTTTGCCTCGTTCCCAGATTTCTGTGCCCGGATGAGCCAAAATGATTTGAATAAGCGGGTGCTGGAAAGTCTCATTCGAGCCGGATGCTTCGATCGCATGGGCTACAAGCGCAGCCAACTGCTGCGGGTCTTTGAGCAGGTGGTGGACTCCATTTTGCGGGATCAGCGGCAAAAGCTGGAGGGGCAATTTGACCTGTTTGGGGGACAGGAGAGCCTGGAACCGGAGATGAAGCTGCCGGATATTCCGGAGTTTTCCCCTGCGGAGCTGATGGCCATGGAAAAAGAGGTCACGGGCCTGTATTTGTCCGGGCATCCCATGGATCAGTATCGCCGCCAGGTGCAGAAGCTCAAGGCTGTCCCCATTGCCGCCTTGCTCCAAGGCTGTGAGGAAACTGGGGATCAGCCTCCGCGGTTTTTCGATGGACAGAAGGTGACTGTGGCGGGGGTGGTGTCGTCAGTGAAGACCAAGACCACCAAAAACAACACCCTCATGGCCTATGTGAATCTGGAGGATGCCACCGGAACCATGGAATTGATGGTCTTTTCCAGGGTTTTGGGTGAGTGCGGACACTATTTGAAGGCTGGGCTCCCTGTGGCTGTCACAGGGCGGCTGTCCCAGAGGGACGAAAAAGAGCCGCAGATCATGGTTGACTGGGTGGGGCCCCTCAGCGAGGACGTGCCGGCTGTGACAGAAGTGGAGGCGCAGGAACCCTCCCGAGCAGACACGCTCTGGATTCGACTACCTGACAGCGGGGCATCCTTGGTGTGGCTGAAAAAACTGTTGAGTATGTTTCCGGGGAAGGAACGTACCATTGTGTATTTGCAGGACAGTGGCAAAAAGCTGCTGGCTACTTGTCTCCACCACGCTACGTTGCTGGAGGAATTGAGGGAAAAGCTGGGCGTGGACAGCGTGGTCATACGGTAAGAGGTGGAACCATGAATCGAATTTTGACGCACATCGGAACACTGCTCTTTCACCGTGTAGGAATTATGGCCACGCTCATTGTCATCCAGATAGGGTTCTATGTATTTGCGCTTTCCCGTCTGCAGGAGATTCCCTTTTACAACGTGGTGCACTGGGTGTTTTTGGTGTTGTCCATTCTGGTGGTGGTATGGATTGTGGCCAGCAACAGCAATCCAGGATATAAAATCAGCTGGATCATCATTGTTCTGGGGCTGATGCCCTTTGGCTCCCTGGCCTACCTGCTGCTGGGCGGCAACCATCTGTCCAACTTTAACCAGAGGCGTCTGCGCATTATGGAGGAGAAAATCCAGCAGAACCTGGGGAATGAATGCTGCAAATCCAGGGCGTTGAGTCACTTGATTGGGTCCGATGCAGCTTGTATGGCCAATTACTTGGAAAACATGGCACACTGCCCAGTGTATGGCAATACCAAAAGTCACTATTATCCTCTAGGAGACAACTGTTACAGTGACATCCTCTCCGCCTTATGGGGAGCCAAGCGGTATATTTTCATTGAGTATTTCATTATCGAAGAGGGAAGGCTTTGGAACTCCATTCTGGATGTGCTTCAGGTTAAGGTGCAGCAGGGGGTGGAAGTGCGGGTCATCTATGACGATGTGGGCTCTATTTTCACCCTGCCTGCGGACTATCCGGAACGGCTGGAAAAGCTGGGCATCCAATGCCGGGTATTTAACCGGATTCTCCCTGTGATTTCCCTGCGCCAGAACAACCGGGATCACCGAAAGTATATGATTATCGATGGGCAGGTGGCATTTACCGGCGGCATCAACATGGCCGATGAGTATATCAACGTCAAATCCCGCTTTGGACATTGGAAGGACTCGGCCATCCGGCTGGAAGGGGACGCAGTGTGGTCCATGACGGTTTCCTTCCTCTCTATGTGGGACTTCACCGAGAACAGCCAAGAGGATTTCTTCAGTTATCGGCCTCAGCCTTCGGGATGGAGTGAAGTGGGTTATGTTCAACCCTATCAGGACTGTCCCTGGGACAATGAGGCAGTGGGCCTGTCCGTCTATCTCAGCCTCATCAATCGAGCCAAGCGGTATGTGTATATCACCACGCCCTATCTGGTCATCGACTACTCGGTGACTGTGGCTCTGACCACGGCAGCCAAATCTGGGGTGGATGTGCGCATCATTACTCCCCACATTCCGGACAAAAAGACGGTGTTTGAGGTGACCCGGGCCTATTATGAGGAGCTGTTGGAGGCAGGGGTCAAAATCTATGAATATACCCCCGGCTTCATTCACAGCAAAAACTTCGTGGTGGATGACTGCTATGCCACCGTAGGTACGGTAAATCTGGACTACCGCAGTATGTTTCTACACTTTGAAAACGGGGTTTTGCTCTATGGAACACCCACAGTGCATGAAATCCGCAACGACTTTTTAAGCACCCAGGAGAAGAGTGTTGAGGTGACGCTGGAGCAGTGCCGAAGCGTGCCCTACTATCACCGCCTGGTGCGGGAGGTGCTGCAGGTATTTGCTCCACTGTTGTAAGTGGACAGAGGATGGGAGGACAAGATGAAACTCAGAGAAACCTATACCTGCCCCTTGGAATTGGTACACGATATGATCCGGGGCAAGTGGAAGCCAATTGTGCTGTGGCGGCTACGGCTGGGCAAGACTTCTTTGGCCCAGCTGGAACGGGACATTGACGGCATCACTCAGAAGATGCTTTTGGAGCACCTTAAGGAATTGAAAGAATATGGATTTGTGGACAAGTGTACCTCTCAGGGCTATCCGCTCAAAACGGAGTATTTTCTCACCAGCCCCCAAGGAGAGCGCATGCTGGATGCTCTGCGGATTATGCAGGAGCTGGGCATTGACTATATGCTCCGCCATGGTATGGAGCAGTCCCTGCAAGAGCGAGGTCTACTATAAGGAAGCACCCACAAAAAAGTGGGTAATTTACCACAGAATCCAAATCTGGTAAGATGAGTCCATCCCAACAGAATAGAAGGAGGATTCATTCCATGAAGGTTATAAGTTCCGGCATCGTAGACGGTGTCATTGCAGATCAGTACGGTAAGCACGGCCAGCACCACAACGTCAATGGCGTGCCTAGCTATTCGCTGCCCCTGGAGATTTTAGAGGCCCCAGAGGGAACCAAAAGCTTTGCTCTATATTTGGAGGACAAGGACGCGTGTCCGGTGAGCGGGGGGTTTTCCTGGGTGCACTGGGTGGCGGCCAACATCACCCGCACCAGCTTGGAGGAGAACGCCAGTCAGACCGCCACGGACTTTGTCCAAGGTCTCAACAGCTGGGTGAGCATCCAGGGGGGACAGCAGAGCCCGGAGCTGTCTGCTTGCTACGGCGGTATGGCGCCCCCCAACGAGCCCCACACCTACGAACTGCATGTGTATGCCCTGGATACCATGCTGGAACTGGACAATGGCTTCTGGTTCCATGAGATGTTCCGACAGATGGAGGGACATGTGCTGGAACAGGCTACCATCAAAGGAGTGTACCGGCATTGAGTATTTTGGAGGCCCTGATGCTTCTGTGCTTTGGGGCGGCGTGGCCGTTTTCCATTGCGCGGTCATGGAAGTCTCGCTCCACTCAGGGCAAGAGCATTGTGTTCCTGCTGGTGCTGATTCTGGGCTACCTGGCGGGAATCGCCAATAAAATTCTTTACCACTATGATGTGGTGCTCTTTCTCTATCTTCTCAACATCACCATGGTTTCGGTGGATGCCTGTCTGTGGGTGCGCAACCGACGATATGAGAAGGAACTGTGACCAGGATAACCAAGAAAAACGGACCGAATGGTGTACCATTCGGTCCGTTTTCTCTCATTTGCGTAGGTGTCGAGCCACAGCCTGCTCCAGCAGTTGTTGGCCCTCCTTGGAGCGGAGGACGTCCAGCACAGCGGAGCGAACGGCCTGCTGGAACCCGTCGCTTTTCAAGATGGGGTCCAGCATAGACCCAGCCCCCGCATTGGAGCGGGGAACGGAGGCAGAGGCTGGCTTGGACTTGACAGAAGGGGCTACGGGTTTATCGGGGAACGAGCTGTTCATCCAACTGTCCTGGGTTGTGGGATCATTGCTCTCTCCCCGCAAGTAGAATAAGGACACGCCGAAGAAGGCGGCCATTTTCTTCTGCTGCTCCTGGGTGGGGGTCTGACGCCCGGTTTCAAACTTTTCCACTGCGGTGCGGGGCAAGCCCAGAGCCAGGGACAGCTCGGGACGACTCATGCTCTTCTGGGTGCGCAACTCTGTGATGCGCTGAGCCAAAGTAATCATAGGAATGCTCCTTTGAATGGGTTAGAATGCGTGGCCGATGTCGGTGCGGAAGTGCATATCGGTAAACGAGATGTGCTTGCCTGCCTCGTAGGCACGGGTGATGGCCGCCTCCAACGTGGGAGCGGTGGTGGTGACCCCCAGTACCCGGCCTCCGTTGGTGACGTACTGGCCATCTTTGAGGGCGGTTCCGGCATGGAACACCACGGATGTTTTTCCAGCCTCCTCCAGACCGGAAATGGGGTAACCCTTTTTGTAGTCCAGGGGATAGCCGCCGGAGGCCAGCACCAGCACGCACCCGGCCTCCTTCTTCCAGCAAATGTCCAGCTGGTCCAGTGTGCCATCCACGCAGGCCTGGAAAATGTCCATCAAATCAGTGTCCAACAGGGAGAGCACCACCTGGCACTCAGGGTCGCCGAAGCGGGCGTTGTACTCCACCACCCGAGGGCCCTTGGGGGTGAGCATCAGCCCAAAGTAGATGACCCCGTGGAAGGGACGGCCCTCCGCCTGAAGAGCATCAATGGTGGGCTGGAAGATCTCCTCCATGCACTGTTTGGCAATGTCCGGGGTGTACTGGGGCGGGGGAGAAATGGCACCCATACCACCGGTATTGGGGCCTTGGTTTCCGTCAAAGGCCCGCTTGTGGTCTTGACTGGCGGGCATGGGCACCACATGCTTGCCGTCAGCAAAGGCCAGCACAGTGACCTCAGGGCCAGTCATGCACTCCTCGATGACTACGGTGGAGCCGGATTCGCCAAACTTCTTATCCGCCATCATCTCAGTGGCGGCCTGCTTGGCCTCATCCACGGTGGAAGCTACCACCACGCCTTTGCCCAAAGCCAGGCCGTCGGCCTTGACTACAATGGGCGCGCCTTGTTCCTCGATGTAAGTTAGAGCCTGGTCCAACTCGGTAAAAGTGGCATAGCGGGCAGTGGGAATGTGGTACTTGGCCATCAGTTCCTTTGAAAAGGCCTTGCTGGCCTCGAGGATGGCGGCGTTGGCCCGAGGGCCAAAGGCGGGAATACCGGCAGACTCCAAAGCATCCACCATGCCCATGGCCAGAGGGTCATCTGGGGCTACTACCACAAAATCCATGCGCTGATCTTTGGCCCAGGCCACCATACCGGTTATGTCTGTGGCCTTAACATCCACACAGGTGGCCAATTGGGCGATGCCGCCGTTGCCGGGGGCGCAAAACAGCTGGGTAACCTTGGGGGACTGGGCCAGCTTCCAGCAGATGGCGTGCTCCCGGCCGCCACTGCCCACAACGAGAACTCTCATGGAAGAACCCTCCTCTTAGTGGTGGAACAGCCGCATGCCGGTGAAGGCCATGACAATGCCATACTTGTTGCAGGTGTCAATCACATTGTCGTCCCGGATGGAGCCACCGGGCTGGGCGATGTACTGTACGCCGGACTTACGGGCCCGCTCCACGTTATCGCCGAAGGGGAAGAAGGCGTCAGAGCCCACAGATACCCCGTGCATCTGGGCAATCCAAGCCTTTTTCTCCTCGGCTGTGAGGGGCTCGGGCTTGACCTTAAAGGTCTCCTGCCACACGCCCTCAGCCAGCACATCCTCATACTCGTCGGAGATGTACACGTCAATGGCGTTGTCTCGGTTGGGGCGGCGAATGCCGTCCACAAACTGGAGGCCCAGAACCTTGGGGTGCTGACGCAGCATCCAGTTGTCCGCCTTGGAGCCAGCCAGGCGGGTGCAGTGGATGCGGCTTTGCTGACCGGCACCCACGCCGATGGTCTGGCCGTCTTTCACATAGCACACCGAGTTTGACTGGGTGTACTTGAGGGTGAGAAGAGCCAGGAGCAGATCGTGGCGGGCGTTCTCAGGCATCTCTTTGTTTTCGGTGACGATGTTCTCCAGCAGACTCTCATTGATCTCAAAGTTGTTGTAGCCCTGCTGGAAGGTGATACCATAGATGTGTCGGGTTTCAATGGGGGCAGGCTCATAGTTGGGGTCCATCTGTACCACATTGTAGTTGCCCTTCTTTTTGGTCTTGAGAATGGCAAGGGCCTCGTCAGTGTAACCGGGGGCAATGATGCCGTCGGACACCTCCATGGCCAGGAAACGGGCGGTGGCCTCGTCGCACACATCGGACAGGGCGGCCCAGTCACCGTAAGAGCACAGACGATCCGCACCACGGGCCTTGATGTAGGCGCAGGCGATGGGGGAGGTGTCGAAACCGTCGGCAAAGTAGATCTGCTTCTCCACCTCGGTGAGGGGAGTGCCCAGGGCAGCACCGGCGGGGGAGACATGTTTGAAGGAGGCGGCAGCGGGGAGGCCGGTGGCCTTTTTCAGGGCCTTTACCAGCTGCCAGGAGTTGAGGGCATCCATGAAGTTGATGTAGCCAGGTTTGCCGTTGAGGACAGTGAGGGGCAGTTCACCCTCGTCCATATAGATGCGGGCGGGCTTTTGGTTGGGGTTACAGCCGTATTTCAGTTCCAGTTCACGCATGGATTAAACCTCCCAGTGTTTATTGATGATGGAAGTCTCGCTGTCGCCTGTCTCCAAGTCGATGTAGCGCACAAACAGGGAGACCTTGTTCTCGTCGTTGAGGGACAGCCACAGATCTCCAGCCAGTGTTTCCGCATCGGGGGCTGTGATGGCCACCAAGCGGGGTTCTCCCTCAAAGGAGGGCAGGGGATCGGCATTTTCTTGATAGGTGTGGATGAAGTGGCCGGTACCGGGCAGGGGAGCGTCGTACTCATAGAAGTAGCGCAGGTTGCAGGCGGGGTTGCCATAGGCGGATTTCAAAATGGACAGCTTGTAGCTGCCGTCCTTGAGGAGCAGACCGGAAATGCGAGGGGTATAGTTGGGGGGATCAGGCTCAAAACAGCGGGAGCGCAGAGACTCTGCGAAGGTCTTGCCGCCCAGCAGACCCTGCTGAATGGTATCGGTCTGATCGCCGTTGGTGACGATGGTGTCTTCCCCCACCATGCGCACCGGGTGGTAGATGATGAGGGAGGGGTCGGTCATCTTGCTTTCATCAAAGGCACGGGTGCGAATGCCATCCTCCGTCTCCTCAAAGATGCGGTTGCGGCTATTTTCACTGCGGCCCATGATGAAATAGGCGATCACCGCCTGCTTGTTGTCAGCGGTGCGGCCCAGCACGATGCCCCGGCCGGGGTAGGGATTGCGGGACAGCTCCTGGCACAGATCCAAAGTTGTCATGTAGTATCCTCCTCCATGGTGTTGATCAAACAAAAAAGGGCGCACCTATTTTGTGGATAGGTGCGCCCAGACGGTCGGCATTTCTATGGCTATACTCCCTGTGGTCAACCCACTTCCGTCAGTCATATAGCCCATTAACTATAGCATGCCCTGAGCGCTCTTGTCAAGCTTGCGGGGGCAAAATATGAACCACCCGGCCCTTCACTTGGAGCCGATTTTGGCAGAACAGGGAGACGGCTCGGGGCAGAATGTGCCACTCCGCCTGCTCCATGATGCGGCGCTGCAAAGTTTCGGGGGTGTCGCCCTCCTCCACAGCCACGGCTTTTTGCAGCACGATGGGTCCGCCGTCGCACTCCTCGGAGACAAAATGGACGGTAGCGCCGGACACCTTCACCCCATAGGCCAGGGCCTTCTCGTGGACGTGGAGGCCGTAGCAGCCTTCCCCGCAGAAAGAGGGAATGAGGGCTGGGTGGACGTTCAAAATCGCGTTGGGATAGGCACTCACCATCTCGGAGGTGAGAATAATCATAAAGCCAGCCAGTACCACCAGATCAATGTCCAGTTCCTTCAGCTTTGCCACCAAGGCCTGGGTCATGGCCTGATTGGAGGGATACTCCTTACGGGCGATGACAAAGTGGGGGATGCCTGCCCGCTCTGCCCGTTCCAGGGCATAGGCTCCAGGCTTGGAGGAGATGACGGCGGCAATGGAGCCGCCCATGATTTTTCCCTGGGCCTGTGCGTCAATTAAGGCCTGTAAGTTGGTGCCGCCGCCGGACACCAACACGGCAATGCGCTTGTCCATGGATTACACCAGTTCCACGCCAGCCTCACCAGAGACCACGCTGCCAATCTGGTAGGCGGTTTCCCCGGCGGCGGACAGGGCATCCAGAGCGGCCTGAGCCTGGGCGGCGGGGACAGCCAGAATCATACCAATGCCCATATTGAAGGTGTTGTACATGTCCCGGGCGGGAATGTTACCAGCCTTCTGGATGAGGGAGAAGATGGGCAGGGTGGGGAAGGAGTCCAGCTTGATCTGGGCGGTGAGGCCGTCTACCATCATGCGGGGCACATTCTCATAGAATCCGCCGCCGGTGATGTGGCTGATGGCGTGGACATCCACACCGGCTCCCAGAACTGCCTTGACGGCCTTCACATAAATACGGGTGGGCTCCAGCAGGGCCTCACCCAGGCTCTTGCCGTTCAGCTCGCTCATGGGGGTGATGAGATCGGCGTGCTCCACATCAAAAACCTTGCGCACCAGAGAGAAGCCGTTGGAGTGCACCCCGGAGGAGGTCAGACCGATGAGCACGTCCCCCTCGGCCAGGGCCTTGCCGTCGATGATTTTCTCCTCGTCCACCATACCTACGGAGAACCCAGCCAGATCGTACTCGTCCACGGGGTAGAAGCCGGGCATTTCGGCGGTTTCGCCACCCACCAGGGCGCAGCCAGCCTGCCGGCAGCCCTCAGTGATGCCGGTGACAATGTCGGCAATGCGGGCGGGGTCATTCTTGCCGCAGGCGATGTAGTCCAGGAAGAACAGGGGCATGGCGCCGCCGCAGATGATGTCATTGACGCACATGGCCACACAGTCGATGCCCACGGTATCATGCTTGTCCATCAAAAAAGCCAGCTTCAGCTTGGTGCCCACACCGTCGGTGCCAGAGACCAGCACAGGCTTCTTCATGCCGGACAGGTCGGGGGCAAACATGCCGCCGAAGCCGCCCAGGGTGCCCATGACCCCGGGGATGTAGGTGGATTCCACCATGGGCTTGATGCGGCGCACCGCCTCATACCCGGCGGTGACATCCACGCCGGCAGCGGCGTAGGAGGCAGAGTGAGAGTCAGAATGATTCATGAAATTACTCCTTTCCGTTCCAGCAGTAGGTGCACACCTTGTCCCGATCCAGGCCGATGGACTCCAGCAGGCCGTCCAGGGACTGATAGCCCAGGGAGTCGAAGCCCATCTTCTCGCAGATGGACTTGAGCATGCACTGACCACGCTCTGTGGTGGCATCGGCATACTCTTCCAGGTGCTTTTGGCCCTCGTCACCCTCCAGCTCCTGAATGGTGGCGCGGGCCAGCAAATCCATGTCAGAGTTGCCCCGAGAGAAGTTCAGATACTTGCAGCTGTACATGATGGGGGGGCAGGCAGAGCGCATGTGCACTTCCTTGGCTCCGGACTCATAGAGGAAATCCACCGTCTCCCGTAGCTGAGTGCCGCGGACAATGGAGTCATCCACAAAGAGTAGCTTCTTGTCCTGAATGAGCTCAGGAACGGGAATCTGCTTCATTTTAGCCACCTGGTTGCGCACTTCCTGGTTGGCAGGCATGAAGGAACGAGGCCAGGTGGGGGTGTATTTTACAAAGGGACGGGCAAACTGCTTGCCGCTCTGGTTGGCATAGCCAATGGCATGGGGCACGCCGGAGTCAGGCACACCAGCCACAAAATCCACATCAGGCTGAACGCCCCGGGCCTGCTCATCCCGGGACATAATCTCACCGTTGCGGTAACGCATGACCTCCACATTGACGCCCTCGTAGTTGGAGTTGGGGTAGCCGTAGTATGTCCACAGGAAGGCACAAATCTTCATCTCGTCACCAGCGGGGACAAGGGTCTGGTAGCCATCAGCAGTCACCCGGACAATTTCCCGGGGACCCAGTTCATAGGCATCCTCATAGCCTAGTTTGTGGTAGGCGAAGGACTCAAAGGACACACAGTGCCCCTCCGGGCCCTTGCCCACCAGCACGGGCAGACGGCCCAGACGGTCACGGGCGGCGATGATCTCCCCCTGATCGGTGAGAATGAGCATGGTCATGGAACCCTTAATCTGTTCCTGGGCATGACGAATGCCATCAATAAGGTTGGTTTTTTGGTTGATGAGGGCAGCAGTCAACTCGGTGGAGTTGACTTTGCCGGAGCTCATGGCCATAAACTGATGACCGGGGGTGGAGAAGTGTTCTGCCACCAGCTGGTCGGTGTTGTTGATCACGCCCACCGTGGTAATGGCGTACAGACCTAGGTGAGAGCGCACCAGCAGGGGCTGGGGGTCGGTGTCGCTGATGCAGCCGATGCCGCTGCATCCATGAAAGTTTTGCAGATCCTTCTCAAACTTGGTGCGGAAGGGGGTGTTTTCAATGGAGTGGATTTGACGCTGGAATCCATCGGCGGCGTCATGAATGATCATGCCGCCCCGACGGGTGCCCAGGTGAGAGTGATAGTCCACGCCGAAAAAGATGTCAAGAGTTACGTCTCGCTTGGAGACGGCGCCAAAAAAGCCTCCCATGCTGTTCCTCCTAAAATGATAAATTACTTGCCCATGAGACGGCGGCTCATCTCTTGATAAGCGCCCTCCACGTTGCCCAGGTCACGGCGGAAACGGTCTTTGTCCAATTTCTCGCCGGTCTTGGAATCCCAGAAACGGCAGGTATCGGGGCTGATCTCGTCGGCCAGGACGATGGTGCCGTCAGAGGTCTTGCCAAACTCCAGCTTGAAGTCCACCAGGGTTACGCCGCACTCAGCCAGAGTCTTTTTCAAAAACTCGTTGACAGCAAAGGCGTACTTCTTGATCTGCTCAATCTCATCCCAGGTGGCCAGCTTCAGGGCCACAGCGTGGTAGTCATTGATGAGGGGATCGTGAAGATCATCATTTTTGTAGGAGAATTCCACTGTGGGCTGCTCAAAGACGATTCCCTCTTTCACGCCGTAGCGCTTGGCGAAGGAACCGGCGGAGATGTTGCGGATGATAACCTCCAGGGGGACAATGGAGACCTTCTTCACAGCGGTCTCCCGCTCATTGAGCTCTTGCACCAGATGGGTGGGGACGCCGGCCTTCTCCAGCTGGGCCATGAGGAAATTGCTCATCTGGTTGTTGATGGCGCCTTTCCCCAGAATGGTACCCTTCTTGGTGCCGTCAAAAGCGGTGGCGTCGTCCTTGTAGGAGACAATCACCACGTCAGGGTCCTCAGTAGCAAAGACCTTCTTGGCCTTTCCTTCATACAGCTGTTCCAGTTTGTTCATGATACATCGTCCTTTCTCTATGTCCAAGTGGATGAACTTACAGTTGGGAGAGCTCCTGCTGGAGTTTGTCCTCTTTGGCGGCAATCTGGGCGGCCATGATCTCACGGTCTTCATCCAGACGGGAGGCTAGATCATCGTCGGAGACTGCCAGAATCTGAGCGGCCAAGACAGCGGCGTTCTTGGCGCCGTTCAGGGCTACCGTGGCGACGGGAATGCCGCTGGGCATCTGAACGGTGGCCAGAAGAGCGTCCAGACCGTCCACGGTGCCGCCCTTGAGGGGGATGCCGATGACAGGGAGGGTGGAATTGCCGGCAAAGGCACCGGCCAGGTGGGCGGCCATACCTGCGGCGCAGATGAGCACGCCAAAGCCGTTTTTACGGGCGGAGCGAGCAAACTCAGCGGCCTGCACCGGAGTGCGGTGGGCACTCATGATATGGGCCTCATAGGGGATGCCGTAGTGGGCCAGTTGCTGGCAGGCACCCTTTACCACAGGCCAGTCTGAATCAGAACCCATGATAATTGCGACTTTTTTACTCATTGTTCCATTCTCCTTTACAATACGCATGCCAAAAAGCAAACAGGCCAACCACGCAAATGTAGTTGGCCTGCTGGGTTATTGGCAGAATTTGGACGCAGAGATGCCCTGAGACATACCGGATGCAACAGAAAAATGCTTGGCCTTCACAGGGCAACACCTCTCTACAAAAAGTATCTTTATTCTATACATAAAATCCCGTGCAAATCAAGGCATAAAATTTTTTTCGTAAGCTTACACAATGCAGCTGTGCCAAAACGAAAAGGAGGCTGGTCAGAATAACCCGGTATGCTGCAAAATTTCCGTCACAACTTGAGCTCTTCCAGACCAAGAAGCCTGGCGAGCGTAGTCCTGTCTGCGTGGGGCAACCAGAGAGGACTTCTCCTCCAACGCTTCTTGGCAGCGGCGGACAAATCCAGCACAGTCATAAGCGGGGTAGACGACATCGGGAAATGGCTCTGCCTGCTGGGGTTCGATCATGGCAACCACAGGTTTGCCCGATGCAAGATACTCATACATGCGGGAGGGAATGACATCAGATCCCTTAAAGTCCCTGTGGAACAGGTCGAAAAGTACGTCGCAGGCGTACAGATAATCGGGCAATTCCACCGGATTTACTGGTCCCGTCAACAGGATATTGGGGTGATGCTTCAGTTGTGCCCGGACTGCGGAGGTGACACGGCCCATGAGCAGGAATGTCCATTCCGGATGTGCCTGTGCAGCTTGAAGCAAGGGAGGCAGTTCGATGCGGCTGTTGATGTCCCCCACTCTCCCCAAGATGGGAGCGGAGAGCTTGGACAGCTGGATGGGAGGAGTGAGGCCGGGACGGGTAAACATATGATCGTTGACCCCATTGGGCAAAAGAACGATGTTGTCGTTACAAGGAGAAAGCCGCTGTACCAAACCAGGGGATGCGGCAAACACCACCTCAGCATGTCGGGTCAGATCGCGTTCCTCGCCCAAGTATTCATTTCCCCACGCTCGAAAGCAATCATACACCAAGCCGCTGTATGCAAAATGATCCAGATATATGGCCTGCTCTGGACAAGTGCACCAGAGTACCGGCTCCACAAAATGGTGGTGGATCAGGATTTGCTGGATGAAATCCACGGTTTTTCTGTTATTTCGCCGCTGTATGGTGGGATTTTTCCAGCGGGGCAGGAGAGGGGCGGGCAGGGTATAGACAGTAATGTGAGGGCGCATTTTGCGCCCTTGTTTGGGCTTGTTGGTACTTCGGGATACAGGGGGCTCGAAGAAGAGAATTTGCACATCGTTGAGACGGGCTAGTAGTTGCTGGGTTCGATTGGGGCGAGCCTGCCATGGTATATGGGACAGGCAGAAAAGTTGCTTCATATCACTCACCTCAGAGGTAATGAGAAAACCCCTTGCCCACTCCGGGGAAATCCGGTAGAATAGGGGCAAGATGCAGAAAATGCACTTTTTGTTCATTATACATTATACTTGACCTTTGGGTCAAGGGAAGGAGCGTATACCGTGTTGGAGATGATGCAGCAGTTGGATGAGCAGGCTTTGCGTTGGATTGCTCAGTTTGTACGTCAGGAGTGGCTCAACCCTTTGGTGGTTTTCTACTCCAGTTTGGGCAATGCAGGGCTGGGCTTTATCGGAATTGCCTTGTTGCTTTTGGTGTTTCGCAAAACCAGGCGGGCAGGTGCAACAGCACTGACGGCCATGGTACTGGGAATGCTGGTGACCAATTTGACCATCAAACCTCTCATCACACGTCCTCGTCCCTGGGTGGTGATGGAGGACTTCGTGTCTCTGGTCACCAGTTCCGACCCCCATTCCTTTCCCTCCGGGCATACCACAGCGGCATTTGCTTTTGGTGTGGCTCTGTGGCTGACGCTGCCCCAGAAATGGGCTAGGGCCACAGCTCTGGCAGCTGCGGCCCTGATGGGGTTGTCTCGGTTGTATGTGGGGGTACATTTTCCCACCGATGTGCTGGCAGGATTGGTTATTGGTACCATTTGCGGCATACTGGCCGCTGGGATTACCCGAGTGGTCAGCGATGCTCTGGCCCGTCGACAAGGAGGGAAATGACCCACTGAGCCAGCAGCAGCCCTGCGCTGGCAGGCACCCACATGGAACTGGCAGGAATGGAGCGTCGTCCGGGCGGGGGGGTCTCACAACCGTCATGGGCGCGATGGGGAAGCTCGGGGGAGAACACCACCGGGTGGTGCACAATCCCCCGGGCCTTCAGCTCTTTGCGCACAACCCGAGCCAGGGGACACCCCTCCGTCTTGGATAAATCTGCGATGCGCAGCTGCTGGGCATCCAGCTTGTTGCCGGTGCCCATGGCTGAGATCATGGGGATGTTGCGAGTATGGGCGGTTTGGATGAGATCAAGCTTGCAGGAGACTAGATCGATGGCATCCACGATACAGTCATAGGGCTGGGCAAAGAATTGTTCCCGTGTTTGGGCTTCGTACCGGGCGGCGATGGGATGAAGCCGGCAGGTTGGAGAGATGTCTTGTAAGCGGAAGGCGGCAGCCTCCGCTTTTTTTTGCCCCACAGTGGAGTGTAGGGCAAAGGCCTGGCGGTTGATGTTGCTCACCGACAGCTCGTCCAAATCAATGAGGGTCAGTTCTCCTACCCCGGATCGGCATAGAGCCTCCGCACACCAGCTGCCCACACCGCCCAATCCGAATATGGCGACATGGCTATTTTGCAGGCGATCCATGGCGGTGTCGCCCAGCAACATACGGGTTC
>CALXDO010000049.1 GCA_944387075.1 uncultured Oscillospiraceae bacterium
TTTGCCACTCTTGCAGCCTACGCCAGCAGGTCATACCACTTCCACATCCCATCTCCTGTGGGAGCTCTTCCCATGGTATTCCTGTTTTAAGCACAAAGATGATTCCAGTCAAAGCTGCTCGATCAGAAATACGAGGACGCCCACCTTTTGGCGAAGGTGTATGCTGGGGAAGAAGGGGTTCCACGATTGACCACAGTTCATCACTTACTAGCTTCTTTGGCATACCTTTCACCTCCACTAGCATTATATCTCATCATCCGTAGCTTGTCTGGCTTTTGTTAGGCGCTCTAAAGAGAAACTGGACTATATCATGGGCAATCCGCCGTTTGTGGGCTACTCTCTCCAGAGCAAGGAGCAAAAAGAGGATTTGCTTGCCATTTATGTGGACGAGAAAGGCAAGCCCTATAAAACAGCTGGAAAAATTGATTATGTCGCCGGTTGGTACTTTAAGGCCGCACAACTGATGCAAGACACCGGGATTCGCACCGCCTTTGTGTCCACCAATAGCATCACCCAAGGGGAACAGGTGGCAGGTGTTTGGAAGCCCCTGTATGACCGCGTCGGCATTCACATCGACTTCGCCCACCGCACCTTCCGTTGGGACAGCGAAGCCAGTTTGAAAGCCCATGTCCACTGTGTCATTGTGGGATTTAGTATTGCACCAAACAGTGAGAAAAAGCGGATATACACTTCTGAACGGTTTCAAGAAGTACAGAATATAACCGCATATCTTTTAGATGCACCAACTATTTTTGTCGATAGCCGCAATAAACCACTTTGCAACATTCCGAAAATGATCTACGGAAACAAACCTGTAGATGGTGGGAATCTTATTATCGAGCAATCCCAATTAGATGACTTCTTAAAGCACGAACCAAAATCCAAGCCCTATATAAAGCGACTTATTGGTGCAAAAGAATTTATAAACGGAAACTTGAGATGGTGTTTGTGGCTTGTGGATGTTTCACCTACTGAACTGAGAAATATGCCTCTAGTACTTGACCGGATACGAAAAGTAAAGGAAATGCGAGAAAACAGTCCTGATTCTGGTGCACAAAAGCTCGCTCTTACACCCACGGTATTTCGAGAGACTAACAATCCAGAATCCGCTATTGTCATTCCATGCCATTCTAGCGAAAATCGTCGTTATGTCCCAATGGGTTTTATTGATAATTCCGTTGTTGTTACAAACGCTGTCCTATTTATACCTGATGCGACTATTTACCATTTTGGCATATTAACATCTAATGTTCATATGGCCTGGATGCGTTCTGTATGTGGACGTATCAAAAGTGACTACCGCTATTCCAAAGATGTCGTCTACAACAACTTTCCCTGGCCCACCCCCACCGAGGCGCAAAAGGCCAAAATTGAGCAGACCGCCCAGGGGATTCTGGATGCCCGTGCCCTGTACCCAGATTGCAGCCTGGCTGATCTCTACGACGAAGTGACGATGCCCCCAGAGCTGCGAAAGGCGCACCAGCAAAACGACAGAGCCGTCATGCAGGCGTATGGATTCGACGTAAAAACGACGACAGAGAGCAGCTGTGTGGCAGAACTGATGAAGATATATCAGCAGCTGACACAAGCAAAGAACTAACTTCATCCTCTCAAAACGAAAAACAGCCCCCGGCCAAAATTGGCCGAGGGCTGTGTCTTCCCTACAAATCAAAGTTTCGCGGCGATGGCCTTCATAAACTCCAGGCCGGTCACCTTCTGTGCGGGGGCTTTCCCCTCCCACAGGCCCACCAGATCGCCGGTCATCACGCCGGACTCGATGGTATCAATGGCGGCCTTCTCCAGCCGATGGGCAAAGTCCACCAGCTCCGGCTGTCCGTCCAGCTCGCCCCGCTTGGCCAGGGCTCCCGTCCAGGCGAAGATGGTGGCCATGGGGTTGGTGGACACCTGCTCCCCCTTCAAGTGGCGGTAGTAGTGCTGGGTGACGGTGCCGTGGGCGGCCTCGTACTCGTAGTAGCCCTCGGGGGACACCAGTACCGAGGTCATCATGGCCAGGGAGCCGAAGGCGGTGGACACCATATCGCTCATGACGTCCCCGTCATAGTTCTTACAGGCCCAAATAAACCCACCCTTGGAGCGGATGACACGGGCCACCGCGTCGTCAATGAGGGTGTAGAAATAGGTAATTCCCGCCCTCTCAAACTTCTCCTTGTACTCCTCCTCAAAGATGTCCTGGAAGATGTCTTTGAAGGTGTGGTCGTACTGCTTGGAGATGGTGTCCTTGGTGGAGAACCACAGATCCTGTTTCACATCCAGCGCATACTGGAAGCAGGAGTGGGCAAAGGAGGTGATGGAGGCATCCAGGTTGAACTGCCCCTGTACCACACCGGGGCCTTGGAAGTCCTGAATGGTCTGACGCTGCACGGTGCCGTCGGCGGCAGTGAACACCAGTTCCGCCTTGCCCGGGCCGGTCAGGCGCATTTCGGTGGCCTTATACACATCCCCAAAGGCGTGACGGGCGATGGTGATGGGCTTTTCCCAGTTCTTCACCACCGGGTTGATCCCCTCCACCATGATGGGGGCACGGAACACCGTGCCGTCCAAGATGGCACGGATGGTGCCGTTGGGGGACTTCCACATCTGGGAGAGGCCATATTCCTCCACCCGTTGGGCGTTGGGGGTGATGGTGGCGCACTTCACCGCCACGCCGTACTTTTTGGTGGCCTGGGCGGCATCCACCGTCACCTGATCGCCGGTCTCCTCCCGGTGGCGCAGGCCCAGATCGTAATACTCGGTTTTCAGGTCGATGAACGGCTCCAGCAGTTCCTCTTTGATCTGCTGCCAGAGAATGCGGGTCATCTCGTCCCCGTCCATCTCCACCAGGGGCGTTTTCATCTGAATTTTACTCATGGGTATCGCTCCTTTTTCCCTTTCGGTGTACTCGTGCTTTTTATTCTACCCCAGCCAGGCATAAATTTCAACCACTTTCACACAGTAGCGAGAAATAATCATCCGCACTCCAGCCGTTTCTTTCCTTGCCCTTATAGGAAAAGTTTCGTATAATGGACCCATCATCCATACGAGAGGGAGCATACCATGTACACCCACATTTTCTTCGATCTGGACGGAACCCTCACCGACCCCAAGGAGGGCATCACCAACTCCGTGGCCTACGCTTTGGCCTTCTTTGGCATCCACGAGGACCCGGACCGCCTCACCCCCTTCATCGGCCCGCCCCTGCTGGACTCCTTCATGGAATTCTACCACTTTGACCTTCCCACCGCCCAGCAGGCGGTGGAGAAGTATCGGGAGTATTTCTCCCGTCAGGGCATCTTTGAAAACCGGGTGTTTCCCGGTTCTCAGCCCCTTCTGGCCCATTTGAAAGCCCAGGGCAAGACCATCGCCCTGGCCACTTCCAAGCCGGAGGTGTTCGCCCGGCAGATTTTGGAGCACTTCCACATTGACGGCTACTTTGACCAGATGGTTGGCAGCTGCCTGGACGGAACCCGCACCAAAAAGGGGGAAGTCATCGGGGAGGTGTTCCGCCGCCTGGGCGAGCCCCGCCCGGACAAATCCCGCTGCGTCATGGTGGGCGACCGGCTCCACGACGTGGTGGGCGCCCGGGAAAACGGGGTAGACTCCATCGGCGTCACCTTTGGCTATGGAAGCCAAGAGGAGCTCTCCCAGGCCGGAGCCACCCACATTGCCCACAGCTTTGAAGAACTGACCCAGCTTTTGGGATAACCGACGTATCGACATCGGTTCCAAGATCAGGACAAGGACCTGCCGCAAAATTTGCAGCAGGTCCTTGTCCATTTTAAGGCGTTTCTAATGTCCGTTTTTGGTTGGAATGCTCACTGGTCTTTGCCAAAACTGCGTTTGCCGTAGAACCAGAAGGTGGTGCCCAAAAGAACCACGGAGATGCCGGCCATCGCACACCACAGCACAAGATGGCTGTCATCGCCGGTTTGGGGCGATTGGACGCCGTTGTTGGCAGCAGAATTTTGAATGACAAATTCCGCCGTTGCCGTCCCCGTGCGGGACACAATGGAAAGGGTATGGGTACCCGCAGACAAAGTTTCCAAATACGAGGCCTTCAAGGTGACCATGGTGCTGCCCTCCTTGACCTCATACATGGAGCTCTCCAGGTCCTTTCCATCCACTTGAACCTTTTGGAAATCGGCAAATGCCGCATTGGAGGTGAAGGAAAGTCCATCCTTACTTCCTTTCGTCCAGGTGTTGCCGGACTCCAGGGCAACGGTGGGCTGGAACTCTAGATCTGCACTGCCACATACGGTACACACACCGTCCTGATAGGTGTGGGAAAGCTTGGGAATTACGGTCCCCTTCTCCACCACGTCTCCACACACGGTACAAATCTTGTCTCCCGTATAGCCTTCCTGAGTACAGCTGGCCTCCTTGGCATTTTTCACCTGTGTTTCTCCATGACCGGTGGCCGGAAGGACAGTGTCAGACAGGGCAATCTCCTGCACCCCGTTGGGGTCTTTGAAGTGCTTGTCGCAAATCTCGCACGTCCAGTACTCTATGCTGCCTGCATTGACACAGGTGGCCTCCACTGCATCGTGGTGTGTCATGGAATGCACATGAGAGCGAACCATGATGGCGGCGATCTCAGACATTGCGGTTGCAACGGCTCCATCTTTGGTATTGGTGACGACACACAGGTAATACGTGGTTCCCTCTGTGGAAACATCCGGGGTATACTGGTTGTCGGTTGCCCCTGGAATTTCAACCACAGCATCGGGGCTGGGAGCCGTAGCACAGTACCACTGATAGGACAACGTGCCGCCATCGGTCACACTGGCCTCCACCGTCAAGGCAGCCACCTTTTCATCACCCACCATGTAGCTTGCGCTCTGGGGTTGGGTGGAGATGGTGGGCATTTGAGCGGCCACCGGCATCAGAACAGCACCAATCGTCTGTGCAATCACATCATGGCCCGCCTGGTTTGGATGAAAGTCCAAATTGAAATCTACATTGAACCCCTGGATTGTGAAATAGGCATTGCAGAGCGTGCCCCCCACCGTCTCAAAGGCCGTGTATACATCCGCCACGGTGACGCCGCTGAGTCCGGCGACCGAGGAAATGGCGGTGTTCAGTGCCTGCACACCCGCTCCAAAGGCGTTGCCATTCCCGCTGCGCTTTCTGACGTCAGATGGCTATAGGGGTTGTACTGGGTGGTGATGACGACGGTCGCGTCCGCATTCTGGGCTTTGATCAGTTGGAAAATCGCGGCAAGATTTTTGCTGAAGGTGACCAGAGCCCCTTGCGCCTGCTGGGAAGCGGCAAAGTCGGGAAGATAACCCATGAGCTTAGACAGCGTCATGAGATCCACATCCCCGCCCATCAACATCGCCTTCATCTCTTCCGGCGTGATGGACACAGCACCGCTTTCGCTATATCGCGCGGATAGGTATTGGTACAGAGCCTCCATCAGGTCATTCCCGCCAAGGGTGATGGTAATAAGGTCTGCGTCTGAGACATCTAGGGATTTCCCCTGCAGTTTTGCCAGTAGAGTGGTCGAAGTTTCCCCGTTTTGCCCCTCATTTCTCAACTCATACCCCTTGTTTGACGCAATTTGCTGAGCAAATGGGGCATCTACGGTTCCGGCAGGCGCACTGCTGTCCGCCCCTGGCTTGTAGCCGGTGGTGATGCTGTCCCCCAACGCCACATACACTGACGGTGTATCCGTCGCCCAAGCGGCTGTGGAAAGCAATCCAACCAGCAGACACAGGCATATCAATCCTGCCAATGTTCTTCGTTTCATGTGATCTCCTCCTTCACCATGATCCTTCTTTGAATGTTTGTACGGAAACACCCCCCGTTGTGGCTGAACCTATGCAACATTCAAATCGGTACAACCATTCTACCAAAGAAATCCAATGATTACTATTACCCATTTTGCCCCTTAAAATGGGTGATATTCACGGGATTCCACCCGTTATTTATCCGCGCAGCCCATATTGTTTCCATGCTGTTCCATTTCCCTCATTTTGTTTTTTCACGGCCATGGAAAAATGGCTTTTTCCCGTATGGGCAGAACGATTCCAGTGTTGTGCCATTTCCTGTTTTGCCCAGTTCCGCGCCGCCAGCATGGCCGCAGCAAACTCCATGGCGGTGGGATCACCTTCCACACCATCTCCAGTCATATGGGTGATAAACTCTACGCCAGCCAGAAGAGAACCGCTTGGTCCTATCCGTGCCCCTCTTAAAATCTTCTCGTCCATTATAGTTAACAATGCAGATAGAGGGCGAGGATGGGATAGAATTTCTCAAAAAGCAAGACGGTGAGCCCAAAGGATGGACTCACCGTCTCATATTGGGCTGTTTTCAGCCCAATATTATGGTCTCAACCGCATATGCCTGCCGCCTCGTCGTTTTTTCCACGCTGAGAACACACGGATTCCTACCCCCAAGCCCGTCTCAAAGGCATAGATCACCGAGGGCGCGAGAAACAGAAATACCATAATCACCAGAGCCGACTGGAGATCCAGGGCGGTCAACTCAAAGAAGGAGCCAAACCACAGCACCGCAATCACCATCAGCACCGTCATAGAACCCAGCAACGCCCACCGCTTTTTATCCAGGGGCCGGGCCACATAGTAGATCACCAGCAATCCCACCGCCCCGATGGTGACGGTGGACAGGGTAGACAGGGTGGCCCGCTGGAAGGTAAAGGCATAGGTGAACAGTTCCAGACCCACAATGAGCACAATATTGGTCAACCCACCCGGCAGAGCCCGGCGGAGCACATTGTGCATAAATCTGCCCCGCACCAGTTCATGGTTGGGCTCCAAGGCCAACACAAAGGAGGGAATGCCGATGGTCAGCGCACTGATGAGGGTGAGCTGAATGGGCACAAAGGGATAGGGGAACCCGGCAATGAGGGTGATGAGGGCCAAAAACACCGACATGATGTTTTTTACCAGATACAGGGCTGCGGCCCGCTGGATGTTGTTGATGACCCGTCTGCCCTCTTCCACCACCCGAGGCATGGCGGAAAAATCGGAGTCCAGCAGCACCAGCTCCGCCACCTGGCAGGCCGCCTCTGCCCCCGAGGCCATGGCAATGCCGCAGTCGGCATCTTTTAGGGCCAGTACGTCGTTGACGCCGTCGCCGGTCATAGCCACGGTGTGCCCTGCCCGTTGCAGGGCCTTTACCAGCTTGCGCTTCTGGTCCGGGGTCACGCGGCCAAAGACGGTGTACTCCTCCACCGCACGGGCATAGTCCCCCGCCTCCTTCAAGGTAGCGGCATCCACATACCGCTCTGCGCCGGCAATGCCCGCCTGCATGGCCACATGGGACACGGTCTGGGGGTTGTCTCCCGAGATGACCTTCACCTCCACCCCGTACTTGGCAAAGTAGCGGAAGGTCTTGGGTGCCTCGGGTCGGATGGGGTTGGCCACCACCACCAGGGCCACCGGTACCACCACGCCCCGCAGCCCCTCCTCTTGGGTGGGCGGGGTATCACACTGGGCCAGCAGCAGCACACGGCAACCCGCCTGCTGATAGGGGGCCACTTGGGACTCAATGGCGCAGTAATCTTCCTTTAGAATAAATTCCGGGGCTCCCACCACATAAGAGCCATGGCCACGGAACACCACCGCCGACCACTTGTTGGCCGAGGTAAAGGGAATCACCTGCTCGGCCTGCCACCCCTCCCCCTTGGAAAAACGGCGGGCCAAGGCCCGGGCGGTGTCATTATCCGCATCCATCACTTGATAATAGGTGCCCAGTACCTGCTCCACCTGTTGGGGCGTGTGGGTCTCCGGGTCCAGGTACACCAATTCCTGCACTGACATCTCCGGCTGGGTGACGGTGCCCGTCTTATCCACACACAAAACGTCCACCCGAGCCAGGGTCTCGACGGCACTCATCTGGTGCACCAGGGTTTTTCGCTGAGCCAGACGCATCACTGACACTGCCAGGGCCACACTGGTCAGGAGATACAGCCCCTCGGGAATCATACCGATGAGGGCGGCCACCATAGAGGTAATGGCGGTGGTAAAGTCCTGATCCTGTACCCAATACTCGTTGAGAAACAGAGCAATGCCCATGGGAACAAGCGCAAAGCCGATGACCCGGATGAGGCGGTCCAGAGACTTCATCATCTCCGACTTGCCCACTCCCCGGTCTGCCTTGGCCTCGTGGGACAGGCGGGCCGCATAGCTGGCCGCCCCCACATGGTCCATCCGGGCTCGGCACCGGCCGGACACCACAAAGCTGCCTGAGAGAAGGAAATCTCCAGGATTTTTTACGATGGGGTCCGCCTCGCCGGTAATGAGGGCCTCGTTCACCGTCACCTGTCCCTCCATCACCGGGCCGTCTGCGGGAATTTGGTCTCCGGCCCCCAGCTCCACAATGTCCTCTCGCACCAGTTTGTCCACGGGAACCGTCCCCAGCTGTCCGTCCCGCACCACCTTCACATGGGCTTGTGCCACCAGGGAGAGCTTGCTCAAGGTGGCCCGGGAACGCAGCTGCTGGACAATGCCAATGAGCGAGTTGAGAATGGCAATGACCAAAAAGAACATATCCCGGAAGTTCCCCGCCAGCACCAGCAACGCCGCCAGCACCACAAATACCAAGTTAAAGAAGGTCAGGGTGTTCTCCCGGATGATCTCCCCCGTGGATTTGAGGTTGGTCTCCTCCACGGCATTGTCCCACCCCGCCGCAGCCAGACGGGATGCCTGTTCGTTGCTCAACCCCTCCTGGGGGTTGGGATCATAGCGATCCATGGGCCTGGGCTGCCCCGTATGGTGGCCCAGTTTCTGTCTCTTTTGTCGCTTCATGAGTGATGATTCCTCAATTCTCTTTCAAAATCAACCTTTGTCACCCAATGTCATGGCATACTCAAAGCGGGCTTCTCCTTCGGGCCCGATCCCACGGGCGTAGAGATGGTTCCCCTCCACAGCAGTTCCCATGGACAGTTCCTCCCCGGCCCGGCACTCACCGATGTAGGAGATTTGGAACTCTCGGACAAACTTCCCCTGGCCATGGTGTTCCAGATGTAGCGCATCACAGGCAAAGTCGGCGTAATGGATGTTGTTGATGTGCCCATTGATGTCGGTGTCTGAGTAGCCCAGATACCGCGTTCCCGTCACCTGAAACGCCTTTGGCATGGGCACTCGGTGGAGCCGGATGGACTTCATCCGCTCCCCGCCGTCGGTGCCCTGGAACTCCGAGACTTCCCGCAGCCGGTAGAGCTTGTGGGTGTCGGCATCCACCATCACCCACTGGGCCACCGCCTGCCCAATGCGCTCTCCCCCGCGGAAGATGTCAAAGTCCCGGTAGGTGGCCACACCGGTGCCGCCCCGGTGCCAAGTCTGAATGGTGATCTCTTCGTTCCACCCCAACGGTGCATCCAGCTCCACCCAGTTGCGGGAGACCATCCACAGGCAATTGTACTTCTCATAGATCTCCGGCCCCGAGGCGTGCAGCTGAATGGCCGCCTGGGTGGCCGCCTCCTGCAAGTAGCCCAGCACCGCCGAGGGGCGGCACTGGTTGAACATATCCACGTCCCGGGAATCCACCCGGAAGGTCATCTCACAAATGGTACTCATTCTGCTTCCTTCTTTCCAGGGATGGTGAGGGTATAGCGGGAGCAAATCTCATCCACGTCGTCCAGTGTGGCCGCAGGCAGGCGCAGCGTGGCGCCGCACGCCCCACACACCACGTCTACCGAGGAATATCCCACCTTGATGCCGTATTGGCCACAGCCGCAGCCGCAGGAAATCCCGCCCCGGCCTGCAATGTCCTTCAGCTCTGCCAGCACTTCCCCCATGACAATCTCGTCCAAGAAGGTGCCGCGGGTCTCCTCCTGGTCGTCCATGCGCAGCTTGTCCACCGCTTTTTCCAGCTTTTCCATCTCGGAAAACACGGCCTCCTCCTCCCCGATGAAGCAGCAGCCCAGCCCCGAAGCAGAGCAGGAGAGCACCAGCAGCTTCTCCTCCATCATGGCACGGGTGGCGCATACGGTGTGGTGGTCCTTGGCGCAGAAGAGGCAGGGCACCACCACCTGACAGTGTTCCCCCTGCTGATGAAATTCCAGCTGGGACTTGCCGCAGGGACAGGGGATGATCTGGTCTCCGGCGGCCAGGGCAAACGCGGTGCGCTCCACCACCACCGCCTTCCCGCACACGGGGCAGATATACCCAATGGTTCTGGTCTGTTCCGACATAAACGGATTCCTCCCGGTATCTTACAAAGAATTTTTACCAGTCTGCATTATACCACCCATTTATGAATTTTTCTAGCGTTCCTCCCCATTTCGTGATAAATTCCTGACATTGGTACAAACTAGAGCCATGACATCTTCTCAAAGGAGCCCTTCCTATGGACCAGAAAACGCAAACCTATCTTCTCTCCCACCCTCCCGTTGTGGTGGGCTACGGCAGTGCCGGAGGCCGCAAGGAGCAAGAAGGCCCCCTGGGCCGCTATTTTGACCACACCTGTCAGGATGACACCTTCCAACAATCCAGCTGGGAGATGGCGGAGACCACCATGCAGCAGTTGGCCCTGGAATCCGCCTTGAAGCGGGCCAAGCTGGACCCCCAGCAGTTGGACTATCTCCTGGCGGGAGATCTGCTCAACCAGTGCATCAGCTCCGCCTTTGCGGCCCGCTGGGCGGGGGTTCCCTATCTAGGGCTGTATGGGGCCTGCTCCACCATGGGGGAAGGCCTGGCGGTGGCCAGCCTGCTCCTCTCTGGGGGCTGGGGCAAACACGCCGCAGCCATGACCTCCTCCCACTTCTGTTCCGCAGAGCGGCAATACCGCACCCCTCTGGAATACGGCTGCCAGCGTCCCCCCACCGCCCAATGGACCGCCACCGCCGCCGGGGCGGTCATTCTGGCCGCCCAGGGGAAAGGCCCCAAAATCACCGGTGTGACCTTGGGAAAAGTCATGGATAAAGGGGTCAAGGACCCCGCCAACATGGGGGCTGCTATGGCTCCCGCCGCCTATGACACCCTACGGGCCCATTTCCGGGACACCGGACGCAGCCCCGAGGACTACGACCTCATTCTCACCGGAGACCTGGGCCAGCTGGGGTGGCAGATCGTCTCCGACTTCTTCTCCCGGGATGGAATGCCCCTGAGCAACTACAACGACTGTGGGCTCCTCCTCTTCCAACGGGAGGCCCAGGATGTCCACTGTGGCGGCTCTGGTTGCGGATGCAGTGCCGCCGTGCTCACCACCATGGTCATTCCCGGTCTCATGTCCGGCCAGTGGAAGCGGGTACTGTTTTGTCCCACCGGCGCGCTGCTCTCCCCGGTGTCCACCATGCAGGGGGAGTCCATCCCCGGGATTTGCCATGCCATTGTGCTGGAAGGAGGTACAAACTGATGGAATACTTCAACGCCTTTTTGCTGGGCGGCATTCTGTGTGTCATTGGGCAGGTGCTGCTGGACCGCACCAGCCTGACCCCCGCCCGGATTCTGGTGTTTTATGTGGTGGCTGGGGTGATCCTCAGCGGTTTGGGTCTGTACCAGCCCTTGGTGGACTGGGCCGGAGCCGGGGCCACCGTCCCCCTCACCGGCTTTGGACACACCCTGGCCCAAGGAGTGCGGGAGGCCGTGGAAAAGGATGGCTGGCTGGGGGTGCTCACCGGCGGACTCACCGCCACCGCTGGTGGCATTGCCCTGGCCATTACCCTGGGTCTTGTGGCATCCTTCCTGTTCCACCCCCGGCCCAAGAAATAAATTTCCACATTTCTTCCATTGACATGTGCAAGTTTCGACCTTATAATATGTGTTGCAATTGAATATTGCCTTATCGAGAGTGGCGGAGGGATCGGCCCGATGAAGCCACGGCAACCTGCATGTTTGCAAGGTGCCAAATCCGGCGGGGACGGGTGTGATACTCCCACGAAAGATGAGGACGCTGCTGTCTCCATCCGCCGGTTTGTCCGGCGGATTTTTTATTTGTTTAGAAAGGAAGTATACTTATGGCAAGACGTTTTTTTACCTCTGAGTCGGTGACGGAAGGACATCCCGACAAGATCTGTGACCAGATTTCCGACGCCGTTCTGGACGCCATTCTGGCCCAGGACCCCACCGCCCGCGTGGCCTGTGAGACCACCGTGTCCACCGGCCTCATCCACATCATGGGGGAGATCACCACCTCCTGCTATGTGGACATTCCCAAGATCGCCCGGGGTGTGGTGCGGGACATCGGCTATGACCGGGCCAAGTTTGGCTTTGACTGCGACACCTGCGGCGTGATTACCAACATCGATGAGCAATCCCCCGACATTGCCATGGGCGTGGACAAGGCTCTGGAGGCCCGGGAGGGCGAGATGACCGACGATCTGGACGGCGGAGCCGGAGACCAGGGCATGATGTTCGGCTACGCCTGCCGTGAGACCGAGGAGTTGATGCCTCTGCCCATCTCCCTGGCCCAGAAACTGGCCCAGCGGCTCACCGCCGTGCGCAAGGAAGGCGTGGTAAACTACCTGCGGCCGGACGGCAAATCTCAGGTCACCGTGGAGTACGACGAGAACCGCAACCCCGTGCGGGTGGACGCTGTGGTCCTCTCCACCCAGCACAGCCCCGAGGTGTCTTTGGAGCAGATTCGCGCCGACATGGTGGAGCACGTCATCCGTCCCACCATCCCCGCCCACCTCATGGACGAGAACACCAAGATTTACGTCAACCCCACTGGCCGCTTCGTGGTGGGCGGCCCTCAGGGTGACTCGGGTCTCACCGGGCGCAAGATCATCGTGGACACCTACGGTGGTTCCGCCCCCCACGGCGGCGGCGCCTTCTCCGGCAAAGACCCCACCAAGGTGGACCGCTCCGCCGCCTATGCCGCCCGCTGGGTGGCCACGAATGTGGTGGCCACCGGTCTGGCCCAGCGTTGCCAGGTGCAGCTGGCCTATGCCATCGGCGTGGCTCATCCCGTGTCTGTGCTGGTGGACACCTTCGGCACCGGTAAGGTGTCCGACGAGGTGCTGGAGCACGCGGTCAACCAGGTCTTTGACCTGCGCCCCACCGCCATCATCAACCGCCTGAACCTGCGCCGTCCCATCTACCGTCAGACCGCCGCCTACGGGCACTTCGGCCGTCCCGAACTGGACTTGCCCTGGGAGAAAACCGACATGACCCAGGCTCTGCTGGACGCCTGCAACCAGTAACTTTTCCAATACACCGAAAACTGCGCCGCAGAAACTGTTGTTTCTGCGGCGCAGCCGTTCTTTCGATTCCCTAATCCCCAAACATGGGATTGACCGTCACATTCAGGGCATCTCCCACGGTAATTTTACAGGAGCCCTCACTTTCCTCCCCCACCAGAATGATTCTAGACGTTCCCTCTTTTAATTCCGCTTCCAACTGCACCGTGCCCTCCCCCTCCAAAAGGGTCGTGATGGACTTGTCAGGCGCAATGAGAAGGATTTTGAACCGTCCATCGGTGACCGTTGCAGATATGTCAATGGAAACCTGGGCATCCTCCAAGGCATCCAGCTTCCAGATGGTATCCTTCCCGTTGAAGCGATCAAATTCACGGTTTAATGTGGTGTTGGTGCTTTCTGTGTCTATGCAGCGGTAATAGCTGTAACTGTCCACGCTAGACGTGAGAAAATCCTGACCGTCATAGGATACTTTCCCACAGGCAGTCATCCCGGCAAGACAAACCGTCAAAACACACAGCAACAGTGCAAGTTTTTTCATACCCCACCTCACGTCATTGGATTTTTACCCTTTTACTGTAACACATCTCTTTGGCCCTTGCAATTCATACCTTAAACACTCGAGCCAAGGCATTAACCACAACACACAGCCCCATCCCAAGAAAAGCGGATGCAGCCACTGCCACCAACGTCCACGGGATGCTCTTGTTCTCCTGCCGGATGGTGATGGTGGAAGCAGCCCTTTCGTGAACTGCTTTCACACTCCGTTTCCACTTCGAACCGCAATATACTCCTGATTTATAATTACATTTTGTTATATTCTATCTATATATTACAGATTGGTTGGTTGAGATACCCCATGGACTGGAATGCACCACCCCATTTCCAGCGAAGCAGGCACAGCCACCGCCACCAACGCCCATCGGATGCTCCTGCACATCTCTCGGATGGTCATGGTGGAGGCAGCCCACTTGTGAACTGCTTCCACCGCTCCGTTGCCGCTGCAAACCACAATATACCCCTGATTGATAATTACCATTTGTTATATTCTAATTAGATATTACAGAATATTCGGTTGAGACACGCCATGGACTGGACTGCACCGCCCCATCCCCAGCAAGGTGGGCACAGCCACCGCCACCAATATCCACCGAATGCGTTTGCTCTCCTGGTCAATGCCCATAGAGAAAGCCGTCCTCTCGTGGACGGCTTTCTCCGCTCTGTTTACGCGGGGAATCCAGTTCACCCCCGGCTTTAATTACGATTCGTTATATTTCTTTGATATATTACAGAATAAGCAAATGAGAGACCCCGTTGACCAGGATGCACAGCCCCATCCCCAGCAAGGTAGGCACGGCCACCGCCACCAACGTCCACTGGATGCTTTTGCTCTCTCGGTAGATGGTCAGACAGGTGGTGGAGCAGGGCCAGTGGAAGAGGGCGAAGAGAAGAGTGCACACCGCCGTAGTCATGGTCCACCCCTGCGCTTCCAGCAGCGACTGCACCCCGGTAAGCTGGTCAAAGTCCACCAGACTGCCCTGGGCCAGGTAGGCCATGAGCATCACCGGCATGACAATTTCATTGGCGGGCCAGCCCAGCACAAAGGCGGTCAGAATCACTCCGTCCAGCCCCATGAACCGCCCCAGGGGCTCCATAAAACCGGTGATGTAGGACAACAGGGTTTGGTCGGCCACCGTGAGGTTGGCCAACAGCCAGATCACTCCTCCGGCGGGGGCGGCGATCACCACCGCCCGGGCCAGCACAAACACCGTGCGGTCCAGCAGCGAGCGCACCACCACCTGGCCCACCCGAGGACGGCGGAAGGGTGGCAGCTCCAGCACGAAGGCGGAGGGAGTCCCCCGGAGCACTGTGGCAGTAAGCAGACGGGTACACCCCAGTGTGGCCGCCACGCCCAGCAGCAACACACCCAACAGAGCTGCCGCACCCACCAGGCTCCCCCCCTCTCCCACCAGAAACAGGGTGATGAGGGCCAGCAGGGTGGGAAATTTTCCATTACACGGCACCATCGAGGCGGTGAGCATGGCCGCCAGCCGCTCCCGGGGGCTGTCAATGATGCGGCACCCCGTCACCCCACAGGCGGTACAGCCTAAACTCATACACATGGTGAGGGCCTGTTTCCCGCAGGCCCGGGCCTTCTGAAACGCATGATCCAACACAAAGGCCACCCGGGGCAAATAGCCCAAATCCTCCAGCAGTGTGAACAGGGGGAAGAAAATAGCCATGGGAGGCAGCATCACCGACACCACCCAGGCCGTGACCCCATACACCCCATCCAGGAAAAAGGCCCGTAAGCTGGGGGGCCAGCCTTGGGTCCACCTCTCCAGCAGTCCCCCCAGTCCGTCAAAGGCCTGGGAGAGCAGAGACGAGGGCAGGTTGGCCCCTGCCACCGTCAACCACATCACCACCGCCAGCAGCACCAACATCAGGGGGATGGCAGTCCCCCGGCTGGTCAGCCACTTGTTCCACTTCTCCTGGCGGCGGGCCTGGGGGGTGGGAGTAGCGGCCACCGCCTGCTGGGCATAGGCCTGGGCTATGTGCACCCGCTCCATGGGGGGCAGGGGCGGGCGGGCCTGCCCCTGCAGCTCTCCCCGGGCCAGGGCCACGATGGACTCCTTCAACCCCTCCATCCCCGCCCCGGTTCCCGCAGAAATGCCCACCACCGGCACCTGCAAATGCTGCTCCAGGGCGTCTAAATTGACATGTACCCCCAGCCGGGCCGCCTCGTCCATCAGGTTGACACACACCAGTACGCTGCCCGTCACCTCCAGCACCTGGAGCGCCAGGATGAGGTTGCGCTCCAGACAGGTGGCATCGCACACCACCACCACCCCACGGGCCTGGCCGTGGAGCAGGTAGTCCAGGGCGATGTCCTCCTCGGGAGAGGAGGTTTGCAGGGAATAGGTACCGGGCAAATCCACCACTTCCACCGTCTCCCCCTGCCAGGTGAAGACGCCCTTGGCCACATCCACCGTCTTTCCCGCCCAGTTTCCTGTGTGCTGGTGCAGGCCGGTGAGGGCATTGAACACTGTGGATTTGCCCACGTTGGGATTGCCCACCAGGGCAACACAGGGGCCCATTCCTCATGCCCCCCGCTCATGGGCCGGGCGCAGGACAATCTCCCGGGCATCCGCCTGACGCAGGGCAATCAAAGCTCCTCGAATCAAATATGCACATGGGTCTCCCGCTGGGCTGCGGGCCATACACGTCACCCTGGTTCCAGGGATGAGCCCCAAATCTTCCAGGCGGTGCTTGAGGGCAGGGTGAGTGGACACGGACATCACATATCCGCTCTCCCCTTCCTCTAATTCCGCCAAATTCCATGATCGATTCATTGCATTTCTCTCCTTTCCCGGCTCCACTTGTGGGATTCCGGCACTTCATCCTATGGGTTTCCCCCATCCCCGGTGTCAAAGAAAGGCCCCGTGGCCAGAGGTTGTCTCTGGCCACGGGGCCTTGGTTTTGCATCTTTTCTCTCTTATGTATGTAACTTCTTCTTGGAATGGCGGAGGATGAATTTTCTCACCAGCCAGACCATCAGTCCCACCAGGAAAATCACCACCACCAGAGCCAGAATGGCGATATAGGTGGGCAAGCCCGCGTCCTTGAGCAAGCTCACCGGGTTCCAACTGGCGTACACCAGCTTACGCCCGTCATTCTGTCCGTACTCCTGATCCATCTCCCCCTCCATAGACTGGAGATAGCTGGCCACAGCATACCACTCCTTGACCTCCCGGCCCTGTTCATCCAGTAGAATGTGTTCTTCCAACTGCTCCGTGGAAAGGGGGTTGCCCTGGGCATCGCGAGGGGTGACGGAGAGAATGCCAAAGGAGGAGTCCTTCACCGCCCCCAGCATCTGCCCCAGATACAGACCAGTGACCACATGGTAGAGCTGGTCATCCACAATGGGCTCGGTGGCATCTCCCTCACGCAGCAGCATAGCCTCGTCCACCTTGTCGAAGATCATGCGGTTGGTGTTAAAGGAATACTTCACCCCAGAGAAAAACAGCTGGGCTGAGGTCATCAGAGGCGTGACTGAGGCATCCACCTCCAGGGCATTTTTCAAATCCTCTCCCGTCAAATATACGGAAATCAGCGGATAACCCGGTATCCCGTCCGGCCCGATCCCCAGGGAGGCCACATTGAACACCTGAGAGACGGTGATTTGCCCCCGAGGGAAGGTGTCTCGAATCACGCCCGAGGCAGTGAGGGCTACATCTACAGGGTCGGCGCTCTCCTTCATCCCTGCCCAGTAATAGGCGTCCGCCAACAGATTGCCCAGGGTGGATTCATGCTGGCTGGCATACACCTCATCCACCGTGTCAAATTTGTAGGGGTTATTCACCAATACCTGATCGAATTTCAGGCCAAACCGGGAGAGATAGTCCTGCTCCACCTGCTCTTTGGCCTTCTCAATCCACTGGGCCATGTCCGGGTCTTCGGGCACCTGCTGGTTCACCGCCAGCAGCTGGTGATCTGCCAGTTCCACCCCGTCCTGGGTGCGGGTCAGCGTGAGTACCCCCAAATTCTTTCCGTTTTCCCCTGCGGAGACAATGTAGGTGCCGTTGACCTCAATGGGCTTCTCCAGGGTGGTATGACTGTGCCCGGAGATGATGACATCAATGCCATCCACCTGCTGGGCCAGCTCATAGTCCTCTCCCTTTCCGTCCACCGTCCCCGAATGGGACAGGCAGATTACCACTGGGTCCTGCCCGTAGGTGGTCTGGCACTGGGTGGTGGCATCCTTCACCACCCGCTTTGCCGTCTCCACCGGGTTACTCAGTTCCATGCCCGACATGGGGGCACACTCGTCCGAGTCTTTCCCAGTCAGGCCAAAGATGGCATAGCATACACCGCCCCGTTCCAACAGGATATAGTCCTGTACGCCGTAGGAATATAGGGCATCCCAGGTCTGATCATCCCCCTGGGGCGGCAGGTAGTTGGCATCCACCAGGGCGGGCAGAGGGTCGCCACTGTCCAAAGCCGCATACAACATGCTGCACAGGCCAGAGGAGCGGTAGTCAAATTCATGGTTTCCAAAGGTGGTGGCATCATATCCCATCCGCCCCATGGCCCGCAGTTCCAGGGCTGAGGTGGCATATGCGGTCTGGAACAAACTGCCCATAGAGAAGTCCCCGCCGTCCAGCACCAGGGCATTCGGATGCTCCTGCCGCTGCTGGTCGATGAGGGTTTTTAAGCGAGCATAGCCACCCACCAAACGTCCGTTCTCGTCCTCTCGCGGAAGAAAGGACGAGTGCATATCGTGGGTGTACAGAATGGTGATCTCCTCTTGGGATTGACTGGCCAATCCAGAGGATACCGTCAGCGATAGCATCAGGGCCAACACCATGGCCAAGCAGAGCAATCGTTTCACTGTGCATCTCTCCCAAATTTTACATTTTATACTCAAAAATTATACCATAAGCATACCATTAAAGCAAGAAAAAGCCCCGGAGTATTCCTCTCCGGGGCTGCCAGAAATTCGGATCAATCTTTACGAATGTGCACATGGTTGTTGATGTGGTTGGAGCAGTAGCAGTAGTAGCCGTCGCACTTGGAGCAGTAGCGGAACTCCATATCCGGGTCATCGGCGTCGGTGATGCCGCACACCGCACATTTGTGGTGATACCCCTTTGTCTCCTGGGCCTTTTTCTGAGCCTGCTTGAAGTGGATCACCTTGGGATCGCGCTGGTGGCGGGCGATGCCAAGCTTGCTCTTCCAAAAGGACCAGGTGAACAAAAAGAAGTTGATGAAGCTGGCCAGTGGCACCAGGGCCAGCAGCCAAAGCCCACCCTGAATCAGCTGCACCATGTCCACCAGCACCAGCACCACGTCAATGAGGGCCATCCACTTCATCTTCACCGGCACTACAAAGAGCAGTAGCACCTGCATCTCCCCATACAGCACCGCCAGCACTAGAAAAATGGATGTGTTGAGATAGAAGCCCAAGTCCATGGGAGTGATCAGATACCAGGGGTTCATGGTGGCCAATCCGCCAAATCCCACCAGCATTCCCACCACCACGGAAATCACAGCCCCCACCAGATAGAACAGACTGAACCGGGCTGTTCCCCACTCCCGCTCCAGCATGGTGGCAATCCAGTAGTAGAAATAGCAGGTCAACAGCAGCATAAAGGGGCTGGATGCGTTGGGTACCAACACCCAAGTCACCAGCCGCCACACCTGTCCTTGCATGATCAGAGCAGGGATAAAGGTGAGGTAGTTCACCCAGCCATGCTGAAACATCAGGCTGGACAGCAAATTTACAACATATACAGCAATTTGCCCGAACACGATAATTTTCATCAGATTGGGAATGCCAAAATTGGGATGTTTGGCACAAAACCGGTCAATGGGACCGTAACCATGGTCTCGATAATTCAACAAAAGGCCTCCTCCCCACCGGGGGTTTTTCTGCGGGCATATCCCTGCCCGCTCTATCCCTTCATTTTACCGGGAAAAATCCAAAATACATCAACAATTTGTAAATGTTTTCCCATGAATCTCCGCCAAACGCACCAGGATGTCCACCACAGCGTCCATATCCTCCACGGTGACGCACTCCAGGGGGCCGTGGAAGTTATACCCGCCGGTGCCCAGGTTGGGACAGGGCAGGCCCATAAAGGACAGGCGAGCCCCATCGGTGCCGCCCCGGATGGGCTCCACTTCCGGGGTGACCCCCGCCTCCTCTGCCGCCTTTTTGGCATTTTCAATGAGGAACATGCAGTCCGTGAGCTTCTCCTTCATGTTGTAGTAGCTGTCCTGCATGGTCAGCACCACCTGGGCCATGGGGTACTGGGCCTGAATGGCGTCCACAGCCTGGCGCATCTGCGCCTTGCGCTGCTCAAACATGGCCCGGTCATGATCCCGGATGATGTAGTCCATGTGCGCAGAGGCTGTGGTACCCTCCAGACGGTCCAGGTGGAAGAAGCCCTCATACCCTTCCGTGTGGGCAGGGGTCTCCTGGGCGGGGAGCAGCGCGTTAAGCTGCTGTGCCAGGAGAATGGCGTTGACCATGATGTCCTTGGCCGAGCCGGGATGGACGGACACGCCGGTGATCTCCACCTTGGCCGAGGCGGCGTTAAAGTTCTCGTACTCGATGGAGCCAGCTGCTCCACCGTCCACGGTGTAGGCGTACTGGGCGCCGAAGCCCGCCACATCAAAGTGGTTGGGGCCTTCTCCAATTTCCTCGTCGGGGGTAAAGGCCACGCAGATGGGGCCGTGGGCAATCTCTCCGGCCAGCAGCCGCTGACACAAGGTGACAATCTCCGCCACTCCTGCCTTGTCATCCGCCCCCAGCAGGGTGGTGCCGTCGGCGGTGATGAGGGTCTTGCCCTTCAGGCCAGCCAGGAAGGGGAACTCCGCGGCCCGAATGACCCGACCCTCCTGGGGCAAAACCACGTCGCCGCCATCATAGTTCTCATGAAGGATGGGGTTGGCATTCTCCCCAGAAAAGGCGGGGGCGGTATCCATGTGGGCCAAGAAGCCCAGGGCGGGAACCTGCTCCAGGCCAGGTGTGGCGGGGATGTGCCCGGTGACAATGCACCACTGCTCATCCAGCTTCACATCCTGCACACCCAAGTCTCGGAGCTCCCGCTCCAGCTCCCGGGCCAGATCCCACTGGCAGAGGGTGGAGGGGGTGACCCCGGTGTCCTCGCTGGACTGGGTGTGGATTTTGGCATACTTCAAAAAGCGTTCATAGGCACGCATCATACTTCTTCCTTTCTTTGGAGTCTCATGCCCCATATGATACTACATTTTCACTCCCCACGCAAGATGACCGGACTGGTGCTCCACTCCGTCCCACAGGGGAGAATCTCCCGGCGGCACAACGTGTAAAAGTCGGTGCATTGGGCCTCCAGCTCCATAAGGGGGATGCCCTTGCCGTGGGTGGGCTTGGTGATGATGGGGATGGAGCCGTCCAGCTTTCGCAGCACCTCCAACCCCCGCCCATTGGCCCCCAGCACCCGCAGGTAGGGCAGCTGGGCGGGGCGGTCGCTCTCCCGCAGCCCCAACGCCCCCCACAGTACCGCCCGACGAATGCGGGCGTGGGCATAGCGTTTGGTTTTGGCCAAGTCGTAGATTTCCTCCAAGCTGGTGCCTTGGCGCACCGCCCGGTACAGCCTCTGGGCCAGCCCTTCCCCACAGTCGGGAATCTGCTCCCAGTCCTCCACGGTGAGTCGGCGCAGCTGGGCCAGCATCCCCCGCACGTTGTACGCCAAAAAAGCGGGGTTATCCAGCGATACCACCCCGGTGCGCACTTGCTGCCGCACATAGGAGGCGGAAGGGTATTGGGGGTGGTGCCCCCCGTCGTGCCCCGCCCCCACCCGGGGGATGGGAACCACCTGGGGCTTCCACCCCAGCCGACGGGCTGCCCGCAGATACTCCACCCCCAGGTTGTCATTGGCGTTGCCCAGGCAGGCAGCCCCTTCCTCCCCCAGCAGTTCCTGGGCCGCCCCATGGCGGCACTGAGCAAAGGGCAGGCCCCGGGCCAGAAAGGGCTGGAGCGCCTGAGTAAAGGCCGGGGTGTCCAACGCCTGGGCCACGCGTTCCAGCACCTTTCCATCCCCCGTCTCACTGCCAAAGGAGAGCACCGTGGCCCCGGCGGCCTGGAGGATGCTGGCCCCGCCGGTGGCAAAGGCCTCCGCCGAGGACATCGCCCACACCGTGGGAATCTCCAAAATGAGGTCTGCCCCACCGTCCAGGGCCATTTTGGCCCGGGTCCACTTGTCCGTGACGGCGCAGTCCCCCCGCTGGACAAAATTTCCACTCATGGCGCACACCACGGCGCACGCCCCCACCTTTGCCCGGGCGGCGGCAATCTGGTGCCTATGCCCGTTGTGGAAGGGGTTATACTCTGCCACGATGCCCACAATTTCCATACTTCATCCCTCACCTTGGGTGTATTTTTACACATGTCTTACCAAACTGTCAGAAAAACCCTTGCTTATTCCCATTTCCAGCATTATAATAGATACGGTTTTCTAGTCATTGTATTATACTTCCCCCCAGGAAGCAAACACAATTTTATCTTACACAATAGTAAGGAGTGTCAATCATGAAAGTTCTCGTGATCAACGCCGGCAGCTCTTCTCTGAAGTACCAGCTGCTGGACACCGCCAATCAGGAAGTGCTGGCCAAGGGCCTGTGCGAGCGCATCGGCATCGACGGCAAGTTCACCTACAAGGCCCCCGGCAAGGATACCATCGACGCCGCCGACGTGGCCATGCCCACCCACTCCGAGGCCATTCAGGCTGTGCTCAACGCCCTGGTGGATGAGAAAAACGGCGTGATTTCCTCCATGAAGGAAATTGAGGCTGTGGGCCACCGTGTGGTGCATGGCGGCGAGACCTTCGCCTGCTCCGTGAAGATTGACGAGAAGGTGATGGCTGCTCTGGAGGAGTGCATTCCCCTGGCTCCTCTGCACAACCCCGCCAACATCACCGGCATCAAGGCCTGCGAGGCCGTCATGGGCAAGGATGTGCCCCAGGTTGGCGTGTTTGACACCGCCTTCCACCAGACCATGCCCGCCAAGGCTTACACCTATGCCCTGCCCTATGAGTACTATGAGCAGGACAAGGTGCGCCGCTACGGCTTCCACGGCACCAGTCACAAGTATGTCTCCCAGCGCGCCGCTGCCATGCTGGGCAAGCCCATCGAAGAGCTCAAGCTCATCTCCTGCCACCTGGGCAACGGCTCCTCCATCACTGCCATTGACGGCGGCAAAAGCGTAGACACCACCATGGGCTTCACCCCCCTGGCCGGCGTTCCCATGGGCACCCGCTCCGGCGATCTGGACGCCGGTATCCTGGAGTACCTGATGAACAAGCACAACATGAGCATTGAGGAGATGCTCACCGTGCTCAACAAGAAGTCCGGTGTGCTGGGCGTGTCCGGCGTGTCCTCCGACTTCCGTGACCTCACCGCTGCTGCCGAGCAGGGCAACCAGCGTGCCGCCCTGGCCCTGGATATGTTCTGTTACTCCGTGAAGAAGTACATCGGCGCCTATGCCGCCGCCATGGGCGGCGTGGATGCCGTGATCTTCACCGCCGGCGGGGGTGAGAACTCCGCCGAGGAGCGTATGTCCATTGCCTCCGGCCTGGAGTTCATGGGCATCCACATGGACCCCGAGGCCAACAAGGTCCGCGGCAAGGAAGCTGTGGTCTCCACCCCCGACTCCCCCGTCAAGGTGCTGCTCATCCCCACCAACGAGGAATTGATGATCGCCCTGGACACTGCCGAGCTGGCCTAAGTTCCAAACAGATGAAATCCCCGGTGCAACCGCTGGTGTTGCACCGGGGATTTTTTCTCGTGGTCAGCTGGCAGCAATGTCCTGGAACGCCTGGGCCGTGCGGTACAGGTACACCAGCTTGAGAATCTCGATGACCAAAATGGCAATGGCCGCTGCCAATACCACCAGTGCCCCAATCAGGATCAGGGTGAACAGCAATCCAATCACCATGGCAATGGTGGCACCCAACATCCACTTCCACAGCTTTCTCCACTGTTCACTCAGTTCATCGTCCACCCCTTCCAACACGTCGGCATGAGCGTTGAACTCATAGTAACAGCCAAACACTGAGATCACGGCATTGGTCACAGATACCATCAAGATGAGGAACACATGCAGCTGATTGGCGGCAATGGTGGCCAAACTGAGCACCGCCGCCACCAGCGTCAGCACACCTGCCGTTTGGTACCCCTTCTCCTCCGACGAGATCTTCAGCAGAATGACCCCGTACACCGCCGTACAGGCAAAGCTGAGCAGATACCCCACCGTCTCCAGCGCAGGAATCCATTCTGTCATCACCGTGGCAATGTCAGCGGGGATGAAGAGCCAGAACAGAACCCACATCCACTTGGCCAGGAATGCCCCCCGCCGTTTGAGAAACGCCTGGTGCTCCAGTTCCGCCTTCTTTTTGGCCAGACGGTACTGGGGGGCGGTGTCCTTACCTCGATACATCCCACATTGGTTGTTGTAGGTGCAGCTCTGGCATGTTTCATGCCCCTTCTCTCGGCAGCAGTGGGCCAGTTTGCATGCGCGGCTGGCCTCCTCCCGGCAGCCCCGGCACCCGATGTTGGCCCGATAAGCGCAGGTTTGACAGCTCTTTCCACAATAGGTCTCGTTCATAACTCTCCCTCTCTTGTTCAAGTTGACCACATTGTACCACAGAGTACGGAAAAGAACAATCCCCGCCCGGTGCCAAATGCACCAGACGGGGGCTTGTGGCGCTGTTCATTCCACGCCTAGGTTTCGGAAGATCTGGGCACAGCGGTAGAGATAGACCATCGCAAAAATGGAGACGACAAGAACTCCAATCGCTCCGACCATGATCATCACAACACCGATGTACACAATGGTGAGAAGAATCCCGAGGACTGTGGCACACTGGAAGCCAATCAACCAGTACCACAGCTTTCTCCACTTCTGACTCTGCGCCTCATCCACATCTCTCAGCACGGTACTGTGGGACATAAACTCAAAATAGCCGCTCACCATACAAAGCACCGCGGAGATCATGGACAGCAGGGTTGTAGAGATCCCCCCCTGGTGAAACATCATAGGAATGTCCATAAAGACGCTCACCAGCTGTAGCATACCGGCCTTCCGATAGGCGCCGCATTCTGTGGCCATCTGCATCAGTGTCAAAGCGTATATGGCCTGAAATATGATTTCCAGGCTCTTGCCCACCACACTGGAGTTGGATGCCCACTCCCCTACCAGGCTGACCACATTGATGCAGATCATCACCCAAAACAAGGTGCGCATTTGCCTGGAGAGAAATACGCCCCGCTTTTTCAAATTCTGCTGGTGCTCCAGTTCCGCCTTCTTTTTCTCCAGGCGGGCCTGGGGCGCATGATCTCTCCCCTGGTATTGCTCACATTGGATGTTGTGCGTACAGCTGGCACAGGTGGTGTGTCCCTTTTCCTGGCAGCAACGGGCCAGATCGCACTCCCCCTGCACCGCTGCGCAGCCAGGGCAGTCCATCTCCGTGCGAACGCCACACAATTCACAGCTTTTCCCACAATAGGTCTCATTCATGCCCTTCTCTCCCTCATTTATGCTGACCGCATTGTACCATAGTGGTGGAGAAAGGACAACCCCCGCCCGGTGCGAGGTGCACTGGGTGAGGGTTGTGTTAATTATTCTATTTCCTGGATTTAGCAAATGCCCTGCCACAGCATGGTGTCGGCAACCCCACAGGGCCAGCCCTGTGGGGGCCCCGTGATTTTTTATGCTCGGCGGAAATCAATTCCGCCTGCGCCAAGGTTTTGCCCTTGGCAAAACACTTGTACGCCGCACTCGCGGCGGAGAAAGTGGCCGACAAATCTTTGCGCAATTCGGCTCTTCCGTTTAGCAAATACCCTGCCACAACATGGCGTCGGCCACTTTCAGGAACCCGGCGATGTTGGCGCCGGCCTGGATGTCGCCCTTCATGCCGTATTTCTCGGCGGCGTCGGCACAGGCCTTGTAGATGCCCTCCATGATGTTCTTCAGCTTGCTGTCCACTTCCTCGAAGGTCCAGCTGATGCGGCCGGAGTTCTGGCTCATCTCCAGACCGGAGGTGGCCACGCCGCCGGCGTTGGAGGCCTTGGCGGGAGCAAACATCAGGCCAGCACTCTTGATGGCCGTGATGGCCTCGGGGGTGCAGGGCATGTTGGCACCCTCAAACACACCGATGCAGCCGTTGGCGATGAGGGCCTTGGCAGACTCCTCATTGACCTCGTTCTGGGTGGCACAGGGCAGAGCGATGTCACAGGGTACGGTCCAGATGCCGGAGCAGCCCTCCACATACTTGGCGGTGGGCACATAATCCAGGTATGTCTTGATGCGGGCACGCTTGACTTCCTTAATCTCCTGCATGACCTTATAATCAATGCCATTCTCGTCTACAATGTAACCGTTGGAGTCGGACATGGCGATGACCTTGCCGCCCAGCTGGGTGCACTTCTGGTTGGCGTAGATGGCCACGTTGCCGGAGCCGGATACCACCACGCGCTTGCCCTGGAAGGACTGGCCGTTGTCGTGGAGCTGGGCATCAGCGAAGTAGCACAGACCGAAGCCGGTGGCCTCGGTACGGGCCAGAGAGCCGCCATAGGACAGGCCCTTGCCGGTGCGCACGCCGGTCCACTCGTTGCGGATCTTCTTGTACTGACCGAACAGGTAGCCGATCTCACGGGCACCCACGCCAATGTCACCGGCGGGCACGTCGGTATCAGGGCCAATGTGGCGGTACAGTTCGTTCATAAAGGACTGGCAGAAGCGCATGATCTCTCCGTCGCTCTTGCCCTTGGGGTCGAAGTCGGAACCGCCCTTGCCGCCGCCCATGGGCAGCGTGGTGAGCGCATTCTTGAAGATCTGCTCAAAGCCCAGGAACTTGATCACAGACAGGTTGACGGTGGGGTGAAGGCGCAGACCGCCCTTGTAGGGGCCAATGGCAGAGTTGAACTGCACCCGGTAGCCCCGGTTGACCTGCACCGCGCCATTGTCATCCACCCAGGGCACCCGGAACATCACGGCGCGCTCCGGCTCCACCAGACGGCCCAAAATGTTCTGCTGCTCGTAGCGGGGATCGGCCTCCACCACAGGCTCCAGAGATTCCAGAACCTCTTCCACAGCCTGGAGGAATTCCTTCTCGTGGCCGTTGCGGGCCTTCAGGCCCTCCATCACAGACTTCAGATATGCGTTTTTGAGAGACATCTTTGCCAACATCCTTTCTTCCTTGAAAGTGTTTAATTTAGCTTGTTACTGTATTGTACACCCCACACCGCATTTTTGCAACACCAAATGTATAAACTTGCAGAAAAAACGATATTATCGTGCATCCATCCAAAAAACGAAGCATTTGTTGCACAGATATATCAATAGCATGACAGAACTTTCCCATTTAATTCCATTTTAGGGGTCAATTCTTGACGGAAAGGTCCAGGAAGATTATACTATAAAGATGATTGTCCCGAGAGGAGGTCTTGCATGGCAGCTCGTTATTTGCGTCTACCCATTGACCACACGCTCCAGGGTGAGGAAGTCAACACCCTGCTGCGGCGGCACCTGCATCTGTCGGGGACTGTGCTGCGGCGGGTCAAGTGGCTGGACGACGGCATCACCGTGGATGGGGACCGGGTCACCGTTCGCTATCGGGTACAGGAGGGACAGGTGCTGTGTGTGCGTCTCACCGACCCCACCCCCACGTCGGGCACCGTGCCCGCCCCCGGCCCTCTGGACATTGTGTGGGAGGATGAGGACGTGGTGGTGGTCAACAAGGCCCCCGGCATCTTGGTGCACCCCAGCCACGGCCATTTTTGCGATACCTTGGGCAACTTTCTCATGTACCACTACCAGCAGACCGGACAGGAGTGCGACTTTCACCCGGTCCATCGGCTGGACAAAGGTACTTCGGGCCTGCTGGTGGTGGCCAAACATCCCCACGCCCAGGAACAGCTCAAGCAGCAGCTCCACACCCCCCAATTTCGCCGGATGTATCTGGCGGTTTGCGACGGGCAGCCCCCAGCCCCCTCCGGCACGGTGGATGTCCCCATTGGCATGGTGGAAGGCTGTTGGACGGCCCGCCGGGTATGCCCTCAGGGCCAGCCAGCCCGCACCCACTACCAGGTGCTGTCCACCTGGGAGGGGAGAAGTCTGGTGCAGCTGACCCTGGACACCGGGCGCACCCACCAGATTCGGGTACACATGGCCCATTTGGGCTGTCCCCTGACCGGAGACTTTCTCTATGGTGTGGAACAGCCGGACCGGATTTCTCGTCCCGCCCTTCACTCCCACCAGCTGTCCTTTTCCCACCCCATTACCGGGGAGCCCCTGGCCTTTACCCAACCTCTGCCGGAGGACATGGCCGCTCTGCTCCCCCCATCCTGTGAGGTACTGCTATGAAACGACCCACCCTAAAAATTTCCTACAATGCCCCGGTCACCCTTACCTTTGCCTTGCTCTCTCTGCTGGCCCTCATCCTCAACTGGGTGACGAGTGGGTGGACCAATGCGCATCTCTTTTCCGTCTACCACTGTTCCCTCACCGACCCACTAGCCTGGGTGCGCTTTGTCGGCCATGTGCTGGGGCACAGCGGATATGCCCACTACATCGGCAACATGGTTTTGATTCTGGTGCTGGGGCCCAACCTGGAGGAGCGGTTTGGCAGCTGGAATGTGTTGTGTGCCATTTTGGTCACCGCCGTCATCTCCGGGCTGGTGCAGTTTATTTTCTTCCCCGGCACCGCGCTTCTGGGGGCCTCCGGCATTGTGTTTATGATGATTCTCCTCTCCTCCTTTGGAGGGGTGCGCAACGGCACCATCCCCACCACCCTCATCCTGGTAGCCATCTTCTATCTGGGGGACGAAATTTGGAACGGCATTTTCGTCCAGGACAACATCTCCCAACTCACCCATGTCATCGGTGGCCTCTGCGGCACCGTGTTTGGCTTTGCTCTATCCACGGGCAAAAAGCGATAACAAAGAGGAGGTTTCTATGCTCAAGCTCACCAACATCCGCAAAACCTACACTGTGGGCGATCTCACGGTGGATGCCCTGCGGGGGATCAGCCTGGAATTTCGAGACAATGAGTTTGTCTCCATTCTCGGTCCCTCCGGCTGCGGCAAAACCACGACCCTGAACATCATCGGCGGCTTGGACCGCTACACCAGCGGTGATCTCATCATCAACGGACGCTCCACCAAGGAGTACACCGACAGCGACTGGGACACCTACCGCAACCACTCCGTGGGCTTTGTCTTTCAAAGCTACAACCTGATTCCCCACCAGACCATCCTGGCCAACGTGGAACTGGCCCTCACCCTGTCCGGGGTGTCCAAGTCCGAGCGGCGGCGCCGAGCCAAGGAGGCCCTCAGCCAGGTGGGACTCAGCGACCACATGCACAAGCGGCCCAACCAGCTCTCGGGTGGTCAGATGCAGCGAGTGGCCATTGCCCGCGCCCTCATCAACAACCCGGACATTCTCCTGGCCGACGAACCCACGGGTGCCTTGGACAGTGAGACCTCTGTACAGGTCATGGACCTGCTGCGGGAGGTGGCCAAAGACCGGCTGGTCATCATGGTCACCCACAACCCGGAATTGGCTCAGGCCTACTCCACCCGCATCATCCAGCTCAAGGACGGCGAGGTAATCCACGACTCCAACCCTTACGAGAGCCAGACGGACACCCCGACCCTCACCGGTAAACAGGCCAAAGCGGGGAAAAAGACCTCCATGTCCTACCCCACCGCCCTGTCCCTGTCCCTGAACAACCTGATGACCAAGAAAGGGCGTACCTTCCTCACCGCCTTTGCCGGCTCCATCGGTATCATCGGCATCGCCCTCATCCTCTCTCTGTCCTCGGGCATCAACAACTATATCACCAAGGTGCAGCAGGACACCCTCACCAGCTATCCCATTACCATCCAGGCCGAGAGTGTGGATATGACCTCCATGCTCTCCACCTTCATGGGGATGAACGAGCAGGACAGCGACAGCACACCCCATGAAGCGGATCGGGTGTATGTGTCCACGGTCATGTATGATATGATGGACTCCATGATGAACGCCGAAACGGTAACCAACAACCTGAAGGCCTTCAAGGCGTATTTGGAAGAGGGAGGCGGCGGCATCGCCGACCTGGCCCAGATCTACTATGGCTACGACTTCAAGTTTGACATTTACAACAAGGACCCGGACGGGAAAGTGGTAAAAAGTGATGTGATGTCCGCTATGGAGACCGCCATGGGCTCCTTGTACGGCGGCGACTACTCCTCCTATTTTGACTCCATGGGTGCCATGTACGAGAGCTTTGATGTGTGGCAGGAGCTGCTGCCCGGAGAAGGTGACGAACTCATCGCCCCCCAGGTCAAGGATCAGTATGAGCTGCTTTACGGCCAGTGGCCCCAGGAGAAGAACCAGGTCATCCTCTTTGTGGACGGCGACAACCAGGTCTCTGACCTGATGCTCTACGCCTTAGGGCTGGTTTCCGTAGATGAGATGAATGAGACTCTGGCTGCTATCCAGGCTGGGGAAGAGGTGGAAGTGGAGGATCAGAGTTGGAGCTATGAGGATTTGTGCAAGACCCAGTTCAAGCTCATTCTCCCCTATGAGCGTTACCAATACGACGCAAACTCGGACACCTACACCGACCTTTCCGCCACTCAAACCGGGCTGGAAATGCTCTACAACAGCAGTCAGACCGGCATCGTGCTGGACGTGGTAGGCGTGGCTCGCTCGGACAGCAGCGGCATGATGTCCGGCTCTCTGGGCTACACCCACGCCCTCACCGAGTACGCCATTGAGGCCACCGCCAACTCAGACCTGGTCAAAGACCAACTGGCCAACCCCGACACCGACGTGATCTCCAACTTGCCCTTCCGCCAGGAGGGAGACCCCACCCCCACCGACGAGGAGAAGGTGGCAGCCATTGGGGAATATCTGCTCACCTTGGACGCCCAGACCCAGGCAGAGGCCTATGTGGACGGGGCAAGCCAGCCCAGCCAGACCTATATCTCCGACACCGTAGATGCCCAGATGGAGAACATCACCCGAGCGGACATCGAGAAGATGATCTCCCAGGAGTATGCCACCCAGATGGGGGTGGATGCCTCCTCCTTGGACGAGTATGTCTCCTCCATGAGCGATGAAGAGTTGTTTGCCCAGGTGAAGGAGGCCATGGCCCAACAAATCCGGGAGCAATACGCCGCCGGGGTGAAGGCCCAGCTCTCTGCCCTTCCCGCCACCCAGCTCGCCGCACTGCTCACCCAGGCGATCAACCAGGGCCCCAGCGATCAGGGCCTGTCCCAGGCGCAGTTTGTCTACCTCTATGACAACTACATGCCCCCCACCCACTCCGATTCCACCTATCAGGACAATCTGGATTTGATGGGCTATGTGGATTTGGACTCCCCTTCCTCCATCAGCCTCTACGCGGGCACCTTTAAGGAGAAGGACGAGATCGCCGACCTCATCACTGCCTACAACCAGCAGGTGGCCGAAGAGGATCAGATCAACTACACCGACTATGTGGCTCTGCTCATGAGCTCCATCACTGACATCATCAGCGGCGTGAGCTATCTGCTCATCGGCTTTGTGTCCATCTCCCTGGTGGTATCCTCCATCATGATCGGCATTATCACCTATATCTCAGTGCTGGAGCGCACCAAGGAAATCGGCATTCTCCGGGCTGTGGGTGCATCGAAAAAGGATGTGTCCCGGGTCTTTAACGCCGAAACCCTCATTGTCGGTCTGGGGGCAGGTTTGTTGGGTATTGTGGTAACCGTGCTGCTGAACATCCCCATCAACGCCGCCATCCACGCGGTCACCGGTTTGACCGACCTCTCCGCTGTTCTGCCTGTGGCAGGAGGAGCCATTCTGGTGGCCATCAGTGCCATTCTCACCATTTTGGCCGGACTCATCCCCGCCCGTCTGGCCGCCAAGAAGGACCCGGTGGAGGCACTGCGCAGCGAATAAACAAATTCCCAATACACACAAAGGAGGAAGCTGTTGTGGCTTCCTCCTTTTCCTTTGGGAACTTGTTTTTCCATCCCGGTATCTGGTATCGGCGTGGCCGCTGGCAAACCTTGACGCAAAAAATCCCCTGTGGCTGGAGCCACAGGGGATTTCATCATGCTTATTCGTGATCGTGGTCACAACCGCAATCGCAGCCGCAGCCGCACTCATCGTCCTCACAGCCAAAGTCCAGCGCGAACTTCTGACCGCACTTGGGACAGTCGATGACACCGGCCTCCAGAACTTCGTCGTCAATCACCAGACTCTCCCCGCAGTTGGGGCAGTCCACCTCAAAGAAGTCCTCCTCATCGTCGCAGCAACAGTCGTCCTCGTCCTCACAGCAATCCTCGTCATCTTCGCCCACCAGAGCCTCCACGTCGGCCAGGTCGTCGGAAATGGCGTCGATCTCCTCACCAAACTCGTCCAGAGTGGCATCTACGGTGTCCAACTGGTCGCCGATTTCACGCAGTACGTCCAGCATCTCAGCCAACACCTTGGCCTCGCCGCTCTCGGACTTGCCCAGACCCATGCCGTCAAACATGCCCTGGATATACGCAACCTTCTCAGAAATGGTCATAATGATATCTCCTTCCAGCTTGCAAAATGAGTGGAGTGGATTGGAATGGCATTCAATTAGCCCTTGCAGCGCTCCATATACTCGCCAGTGCGGGTATCAATGCGAATCCGGTCGCCGGGATTGATGAACAGGGGTACCTTGATCTCCGCACCGGTCTCCAGAATGGCGGGCTTGGTCACGTTGGTGGCGGTGTCGCCCTTGAAGCCGGGATCGGTCTCAGTGACCTCCAGGTCCACAAAGTTGGGGGGCTCCACACCGAACACGCTGCCCTTGTAGCACATGATCTTGCAGGACATATTCTCCTTGACGAACTTGAAGTTGTCGCCCAGCACGTCCTTGTTAATGGGCATCATGTCGTAGGTCTCCATGTCCATGAAGTAGTACAGATCGCCGTCGTTGTAGCTGTACTCCATCTCCTTGCGATCCACGAAAGCCTGCTCAAACTTGGCAGTGGGGTTGAAGGAAGTCTCAGTCACAGCACCGGTGATGACGTTCTTCATCTTGGTACGCACGAAAGCGGCACCCTTGCCGGGCTTCACGTGCTGGAACTCCACAACCTGCATCACCTTGCCGTCCATCTCGAAGGTCACGCCGTTGCGGAAATCGCCTGCGGTAATCATAGCCATTGGTCTCGTCCTCCAGTATTAAAAGTTTGGGAATCCAAAGTATAAGTCACTGTATTATACCCCATCTCCCCTTTTTTTGCAAGAGGGTGGCCCACAATTCTCGTCGGGAATTGGGGAATGTCCCTTGTGCCAGTTGCCCAGTTTACAGGATCATCAGGTCCTTGGGAGAGGCGGTAATGTCCACACAGCCCTCGTCGGTGAGCCAGAGTACATCCTCAATGCGCACCCCGAACTTGCCGGGCAGGTAAATGCCGGGCTCGGCGGACAGGGTGGCACCGGAGGGAATGGCCTGGGGCCAGAAGGGGGAGAAGCGGGGATTTTCGTGGATTTCAATGCCCAGGGAGTGGCCGAAGCCATGTCCAAAGTATTCCCCATAACCGGCCTCGGCAATCACCTTGGCCGCTGCATTGTGCACTTCACTGCCCGTGACACCGCCATGGGCGGCGGCAATGCCCGCCTTTTGGGCCTTCAGCACGGTGTCATACACCAACCGCATCTCGTCCGTGGGCTCGCCCACCGCCACAGTACGGGTCATGTCGGAGCAGTAGCCCCCCACCACACAGCCGAAGTCCATGGTGACAAACTGACCCTTTTCAATCACAGACAGGCCAGGCACGGCGTGGGGCTTGGAGCCGTTGGCGCCGCTGGCCACAATGGGATCGAAGGAATTGCGCTGGGCACCCTTGCTGGCCATGATGTAGGTCAGGCGGGCGGCAATTTCGCTCTCGGTAACACCGGGCTTCACATAGTTCAAAATCTCGGTAAAGGCCTCGTCGGTGATACGCTGGGCCTGACGCATCACCGCCAGCTCCTCCTCGTCCTTGACCATGCGCAGACGGGTCAAGAGATCGGAGGCAGCCACCAGTTCCACCCCGGACAGGGTCTCGCGCCACAGGTTGTACTGGGCCACATTCATCCCCTCGTCCTCAAAACCCAGACGGCGGATGTTGTGGGCAGCCACCAGAGACAGCACCAGCTGGCGGTAGGTCTGACCGGAGCGCAGCACATCCACGTTGGCCCCGGAAATTTCCTGACCCGCGGCCTCAATGTACCGGGAGTCGGTGTAATACCAGCACTCCTGGGAAGTGATGAGGGCCACGCCCTCCCCATGGAAGCCCATGGCGTAAAACTCGCCGGGCTCCGAGGTCACCAGCATGGCATCCAGGCCCAGGTTTGGCAGTTCCTTGGCAATATTTTTGATGTGATTCATCTCAAAGACTCCTCTCTTACAGATAACTCTGATAAATTTGTTTCATGGTCACCGCATCCTCTGCCTGGGTGCCGGCACTCTCACAGATGAAAGTGGGGCTCCACCCTCGCTCCGCCACGGCTTTGGCCAGCGGCTCCCAGGCGGGGCCATAGCCCCCGTCATCATCAAAGGTGCGGTGGCATTTTTCTCCCCCGTTGGGGGTGAACTCGATGTGGGAGAAGTGGCTGTGGAACCGGCTGGCCCGGTCGGCGCCCAGCTCCGATTCCATGCGGCTGAGCATCCGCTCCACCGCCTCGGCCCCCTCGTCCACCCCCAGAGAGCGGGCGTACAGATGGCCGAAGTCCACACAGGGGATGAGGCTCTCATGCACCTGGCACAGGCGCAGCACCTCGTCCAAATCCCCCAGTTGATTGATCTTTCCCATGGTCTCAGGGCACAGCGTGATATGGCCAAAGCCCTGATCCTCACACACCGCCACGATTTCCTTCAAAAACGGCAAGGCAATGGCCATGGCCTCTTCTCGGGTGCGCTTCATCAGCGCCCCAGAGTGGATGACCACCCGGGTAGCTCCCATCTGGTCCGCCACCCGGCAGGCGGCGGTGATATAGCCCACGGTTTTCTCCTGGGACTCGGGGTCTGGATTTGCCAGGTTGATGAAGTAGGGGGCATGGAGGGACAGGTCGATGCCACACGCCTGGGCTTTTCGCCCGATGGCCACGGCGGTGTCCTCCTTCACTCGTACCCCCTTGCCGCACTGGTACTCGTAGCAGTCCAATCCCAACTCGTTCATCCAGCGGGGCGCATCCACTGAGGACTTGTATGGAAAGCTCTCTGCATTCCCCGCAGGGCCAAATTTTGCACTCACAATCTCTCACCTCCTGCGGATAAAAGCCGGAAGGGCACCTCAATGGCGTAGCGCACGTAGCGGCCCGGGTTCCCTGCCAGGCGGATGGGTTTGACCAGAATGGTGGTAATCCCCGCCCGGTTTCCTCCCAACACATCGGTGAACACCTGATCCCCCACAATGGCGGTCTGGGCGGGGGTCACCCCCATCTGCTCCATGGCCTTAAAAAAGGACGGGGTCTTAGGTTTGCCGGCATGGCCAATGTAGGGCACCGCCAGCCCCTGGGCAAAGGTGCGGGGACGAGGCTCGTGGCGGTTGTTGGACAGCACAAAGAGGGAGACCCCGTGGGAAGCCAAGTCATCCCGCCACGCTTTTAGTTTCTCGTCGGGGAGCGGCACCCCGTAGGGCACCAGAGTATTGTCCAGGTCTGCCAGCAGCAGCCGGATGCCACGGTGCTGGAGGGCCTGGCCGGTCAGTTCGTATATGTTATCAGCCATATGGGTGGCTCGAAATAAGGGCATAGCTCACCTTCTATTCTGCTCACCAAGAGCATAGGATTCCAATAGGACATGTTATCACAAAACCACTTCACTCACAAGGGGGAACCTACCATGACCCAAGTTCTCTTGGCGGTGCATCCGTCCACCAACCTCTCCCATCCCCAGGCCACCGCCGCCCACATGGCCTACCGCATCGGCCCAGGCCCCAAGCTGCTGGGCGTTCGCCTGCCCCCCCAACTTCGGGGCGGGGTCATGCTGCTGGAGGCTCGGGGCTGGGACGGCAGCGGAGACCCCATCCCCTGCTGTCGTCAAATTCTGTGGGAGTGCCGCCACCGGGGCTATTCGGGCATTATCTGCGACTTTGACGGGGCTCCTGTGGGCAATTTCAGCCGCCTGGTCCATATTCTGGACCGCAACTGTCAGGCCCAAGGCTGGACCCTGGACGTGCCTGCACAGTTTTCCTCTTTCGCCCCAGGCGGGCGGGTGCTGGTGTCCTCGGTGGTGACCTCCGGCACCTTGCAACGGCGCATCCAGGAGGCCGTGGAGCGGTATGGGGCTCCTCGCACCACCCTGGCGGTGGAGTGGGTGCGGGAGGACTTTCCCCTTCCCGCCCAGCACCGAGGCGCCCCCATCTCCAAACAGCACCTGGAGCAGCAGATGGAGCGGCTGGAGCCTGCGGTGTTCTATGACCGTGGGCTGTGCGCCCACTATTACACCTATATGGCCGCCGGGGGTCAGGCCCACTTTGTTCTCTACGACACCCCCCAGTCGGTACACGCCAAGGTGCAGCTGGCCCAGTCCATGCATCTGGGGGCGGTGCTGCTGCCGGGGCCAGAGGTGGAGGGTTGTCTGGAGCAGATTCTGACCACATAGAAAAAGACCGTTGCAGAACAACACTGCAACGGTCTTTTAGCTCATCAATAGAACTTCTTGCGGTTCTTACGAGCGGCCTCGCTCTTCTTGCGGCGCTTGACGCTGGGGCTGTCGTAAAACTCGCGCTTACGCACCTCAGCCAGAACGCCGGACTTGGCGCAGCTGCGCTTAAAACGCTTCAGAGCGTTCTCCAGAGACTCGCCTTCACGGACATGAATTTCGGACATCTATATTTCCCTCCCTCCGAGGCACCCGGCTATATCCAGGATGCTTTAAGGGCCATTCGATATGGCTTTAACAGTGGTATTATATGAAAATTTTTCGCTCTTGTCAACACCAATTTATCAACATCTGCAAAAAACCTTCTTGGTTCCGGGAGAGAGCCGGTCCTCAGGGCTTGACAATGAGGTTGACCAGGCGGCCGGGAACCACAATGGTCTTGACCAGGTTCATGCCCTGGGTGAACTTCTGCACCTTCTCATCGGCCTGGGCGGCAGCCACAATGGCATCGTTGTCCGCGTCAGCGGGCACCTGGATGTTGGCGCGCACCTTGCCGTTGACCTGCACCGCCAGATTGAGAACGCTGGCCACGGTCTTGCTCTCGTCGTACTCGGGCCAAGGCTGCTGGCAGACAAAGCCCAGTTCACCGTAGCCCAGCATCTCCCACAGCTCCTCAGCAATGTGGGGAGCAAAGGGGGACAGGATGGTGATAAGGGCCTTCATATCCCCCTTGGTACAGCCGTTCTGGCCAAACTCGTTGACCAGGCTCATCATGGCGGCAATGGCGGTGTTGAACTTCATGCCCTCGATGTCGTCGGCCACCTTCTTGATGCACTTGTGGAGAGAGGCGGCGTTGGCCTCGGACTGCTCCTGGCCGTCCTGACAACTCTCGGCCAGGTTCCACACCTTGTCCAGGAATCGCTTGCAGCCCTTCACGGCGTTGTCCGACCACACGGCAGCCTGCTCGAAGTCACCGATGAACATGATATACAGGCGCAGGGTGTCGGCACCGTACTGCGCCACAATATCATTGGGGTTGACCACGTTGCCCCGGGACTTGGACATCTTCTCGCCGCCCTCGCCCAGAATCATGCCGTGGCTGGTGCGCTTCTTGTAGGGCTCCT
>CALXDO010000050.1 GCA_944387075.1 uncultured Oscillospiraceae bacterium
TACAAGTTCTACAAGGGCTCTTCCAAGGCCCGTGGCTCCGGCATCGGCCTGGCCGTGTGTGAGGAGATCGTCACCTGCCACGGCGGCACCCTGGATATTGAAAACGCCATGGGCGGCGGCTGCGTGGTCACCCTGCGCCTGCCCATGACCCTGGAATAATGAAACAAATGTACGAAAACCCTTGTCATTTTTCCCGCCATCTGCTAAGATGTTCCGTGGAAGGACGGGGGGGAGTACGCCCGAGATAAAGGAGTTCAATCCCATGTCCAATCAGTCTGCGCCCCCCTGTGGGACGCCTTATAAGACCACCTGCGGTGGTCAGGCCCTCATTGAGGGCATTATGATGCAGGGCCCGGAGAAGCGGGCCATCGTGGTGCGCAAGCCCAATGGGGAGCTGGATATCACCACCAAAAAGATTCAACCCCGGAGCCGGTTTGCCAAGCTGCCCCTGGTGCGAGGGGTGTTCGTCTTCGGCTCGGCCATGGTTCACGGAGTCCAGGCCCTGATGCACTCCGCCGAGGTGTCCGAGGAGGGGCTGGAGCAGGAGGAGGACGAGGAACCCGGCTGGCTGGAGAAGTGGCTGGACGCCCACTTCACCCAGGAGAAGGCCGCCTCCATCTTCATCACCATAGCGGCGGCCCTGGGGATCGCCTTCTCGGTGGGCCTGTTCATCCTGTTGCCCACCGCCCTCACCGGCCTCATCCGCCTGGTGTGGCCCCAGATGCCTCTGTGGGTCCAGGCGGTGGTGGAAGGTGTGATGAAGGTGGCCATTTTCCTGTGTTACCTGTGGCTGTGCTCCCGTACCAAGGAGATGCGCCGGGTGTTCTCCTACCACGGGGCGGAGCACAAGGCCATTTACTGCTATGAGAATGGCCTGGAGCTCACCGTGGAGAACGTGAAAAAGCAGCCCCGCCACCATCCCCGCTGCGGCACCAGCTTTCTCTTTGTGGTGATTGTGGTGTCCATTTTTCTCTCAATTGTGATTTTTACCCCCTTGGAGATCAAAAACACGCTGCTGCGCATGGTGCTCCATCTGGTGCTGCTCCCCATCATTGTGGGGGTGACGTATGAGTTCAACCGCTATGTGGGCGGGCACGACAACGCCCTGTGCCGGGCATTGCGGGCCCCGGGTATGTGGATGCAGAACTTCACCACCTTCGAGCCGGATGAGAGTATGATCCAGGTGGCCATCACGGCCTTGAACCTGGTGCTGCCCGAAAAAAAAGGTGCAGATGCCTGGTGATGGAAACGAGAAGGAGGCGGCTTTTTGCAGACCTATAACGACTTGTACTTGGGGGTCCGCCGGGCTTTGAAGGAGTCCGGGGTGGAGCAGGCCCAGTTGGAGGCCATGGAGCTGATGTGCGCGGCTCTGGGCAAACGCCGGGAGGAAGTGCTGCGGGACCTGCCCTTGTATGCCAGCGACCAGTTGGAGCAACGTGTGCATGGCCTGCTCCAACGCAGGCTGGCGGGGGAGCCCATCGCCTATTTGCTGGGAGAGTGGGAGTTTTACGGTCTCCCCATTACCGTCACCCCCCAGGTGCTCATACCCCGCCCGGACACCGAGTTGCTGGTGGAACGGGGCATTCTGGCGGTGCGAGATCTGCCTCAGGCCCGGGTGCTGGATTTGTGCACCGGCAGCGGCTGCGTGGGGCTGGCCCTGGCTTACAACTGCCCCAACGCCCAGGTGGTGTTGGCGGATTGGTCGGAGGACGCCCTGGAGGTGGCCTGGAAGAATGTGGAGCGCAATCAGCTTACCGACCAGGTGAGTCTGGTGCGGGCCAACGCCCTGGAGCCCCCGGCCCGGGAACTGGGGGAGTTTGACCTGATTCTTTGCAACCCTCCCTACATTCCCAAGAAGGTGGTAGAGGAGGAGCTGGACCCCTCGGTGCGGGATTATGAGCCCCACATGGCCCTGGACGGGGGAGAGGACGGTCTGGACTTTTACCGGGCCATCACCCTACACTGGAAGTGGGTCCTGCGGCCCGAGGGCAAGCTGGCCTTTGAAATTGGATACGATCAGGCCCCTGCGGTCCAGAAACTCATGGAAGACCGGGGTTTTGTGCAAGTACATAGCTTCCGGGATCCCGGAAACCACTGGCGTGTGGTGGAGGGCATCCTGGAACCCATACAAAAGCGAGGAAAGGACGAATGACACATGGCAGATAAGAAGAAACCCATGGACCCTGTGGGGCCTGCTGCGGATAAGAAGAAAGCGCTGGACACCGCCATCGCCCAGATTGAACGAGACTTTGGCAAGGGCTCCATTATGCGCCTGGGTGAAAACAGTGGCGTGGTGGTGGAGGCGGTGCCCACCGGCTCCTTGTCTTTGGACATTGCCCTGGGCATTGGCGGGGTACCTAAGGGACGTATCATTGAGATTTACGGCCCGGAGTCCTCCGGTAAGACCACCTTGGCCCTTCACATTGTGGCAGAGGCCCAGAAGCGGGGGGGCGAAGTGGCCTTCATCGATGCCGAGCACGCCCTGGACCCCACCTACGCCCGTGCTCTGGGGGTGGACATCGACTCCATGCTCATCTCCCAGCCGGACACCGGCGAGCAGGGCTTGGAAATTTGTGAGGCTCTGGTGCGCTCCGGCGCTATTGACGTGGTGGTGGTGGACTCGGTGGCCGCCCTTACGCCCCGGGCAGAAATTGAAGGGGACATGGGGGACTCCCATGTGGGTCTGCTGGCCCGGCTCATGAGCCAGGCTCTTCGCAAGCTGGCCGGCTCCATTTCCAAGACCAACTGCGTAGTCATCTTCATCAACCAGCTGCGTGAGAAGGTGGGCGTGGTGTACGGAAACCCTGAGGTTACCACCGGTGGCCGTGCCTTGAAGTTCTACGCCTCGGTGCGCATGGAAGTGCGCCGGGTGGAGGCGTTGAAGAATGGCACTGAGGTGGTGGGCAACCGCACCCGAGTCAAGATTGTCAAGAATAAGGTGGCTCCCCCCTTCCGGGAGGCGGAGTTTGAGATCATGTACGGTGAGGGCATCTCCAAGCTGGGCGAACTGGTGGACCTTGGGGTGAAGCTGGACCTCATCCAGAAGTCCGGCTCCTGGTTCTCCATGGGGGAGACCCGTCTGGGCCAGGGCAAGGATGCGGTGAAAAAATACCTCACCGACAACCCCGAGATTGCCCAGGAGATCGAGGATCAGATTCGGGCCAACTCCTTCAAACTCATGAGCCGCCAGTCCCAGATTGCCGCCCGGGCCGCCGGGCGGGCGGTGGATGTATCTGCGGACGATTTTGAAGGATGAAACTTTTGAAGTTGGAACCATCGTCCCGCATCGAAGGGCGATGGCTGGTGTGGTTGGATGACGGCACCCTGCTGCGGGTGGGGGAGGCGGACGTGGTGTCCTTCTCCCTGTACGCCGGGATGGAACTGGACGAGGAACAGCTGGAGGGGTTGCGGCAGGCCCAGGAGCAGGCCAAGATGAAGCACAAAGCACTCACCCTTCTCTCCACCCGTCCCATGTCCCAGCGGGAGCTGGAGCGCAAGCTCTCCACCCGTCCCCGCAGGGGGGAGCAGACGGAGGAGCAGCAGGAGCAGCAACGGGACATGGCCCAGCAGGTGGCCCAGCGCATGGCCCAGGTGGGGCTGGTCAACGACCGGGAGTATGCCTCCACGGTGGTGCGCCACTACAGCCGCAAGGGCTATGGCCCGGCCAAAATCCGAGACGAATTATACCGCCGTGGCGTCCCACGAGAATTTTGGGACGAGGCCATGGAGGAATTGGACCAGGGGGACGAGAAGCTGCGCGCCCTGGTGGAGAAAAAACTCCGGGGGGCGGTGCCCACCCGGGAGGGATTGAAAAAAGTGTCTGCCTATCTGGCCCGCCGCGGCTTTGGCTGGGAGGAAATCTCCCGGGTGCTGCGGGAGGTGGAGCAGGAGGCGGAGTGAAAGGATGGAACCAATGAGTTATACCGTGGCATTCCAGTCTCTGGGCTGCTCCAAAAACCTGGTAAATACCGAACAGATGATGGCCCTGTGCCGGGCCGCCGGTTACAACGTCACCGGAGAGCCCCGGGGGGCGGACGTGGCGGTCCTCAACACCTGTGGATTTATTGAGGCGGCCAAGAGCGAGGCCATTGACTGCATTCTGGAGCTGGCCCAGCTGAAACAAGAGGGACAGCTGAAAAAGCTGCTGGTTACCGGGTGTCTCTCCCAGCGATACCCCCAGGACATCCGCACCGAACTGCCCGAGGTGGACGGTCTGCTGGGAACCGGCAGCTACACCGATGTGGTCTCCGCCATTGAGGAACTGATGGCTGGAGAGGAAGCCCAGCATTTCGGCAACATTCACCGCACCTGCGAGGATGGGGAGCGGGTGGTCACCACACCGCCCTACACCGCGTACCTGAAGATTGCCGAGGGGTGCAGCAACGGCTGCGCCTTCTGCATCATCCCCAAGCTGCGGGGCCGTTACCGCAGCCGCTCCGTGGAGCATGTCCTGAAGGAAGCTCAAACATTGGCGGACAGTGGGGTGAAAGAACTGATTGTCATTGCCCAGGACATCACCCGTTATGGCCTGGATTTGGAGCAGCCCACCACCCTGGCGGCGTTGCTGCGTGAGCTGTGCAAGCTGCCCTTCCACTGGATTCGCCTGCACTACCTCTATCCCGAGGCGGTCACCGACGAACTCATTGACGTGATTGCCAAGGAGCGGAAGATTGTCAAGTACCTGGACATTCCCATCCAGCACGCCAACGACAACATTTTGCAGGCCATGCGACGGCGCAGCACCAAGGCAGAGATTGAGACGTTGTTTGCCAAGCTCCGGGATGCCATGCCCAAAGTGGTCATCCGCACCTCTCTCATCTGCGGCCTGCCCGGAGAAGGGGAGGAGGAGTTTGAGGAGCTATGCGAGTTTCTCAAGGAGCAGAAAATCCAGCGGGCGGGGGTGTTCCAGTTCTCCCCGGAGGAGGGCACTCTGGCCGCGGCCATGGAAAACCAGGTGGACCCCGAGGTGGCGGCCCGCCGGGTGGAACTGGTGGTGGATCTCCAGTCCCGCATCATGGACGAGTACAACCAGGACCGCCTGGGCACCTGTATGGAAGTGTTGTGCGAGGGTTTTGACACCAATGAGGGCTGCTATGTGGGCCGCACCTACGCCGACTCAGTGGACATTGACGGTCGGGTGCTGTTTACCGCCGCCGGAGAGGTGAAGGCAGGAGATTTTGTGTGGGTTCGCATCACCGGCACCGCTGACGGGGACCTCACGGGTGAAATTGAGGAGTGAGTGACATGCAATGGAATACCGCCAATAAGCTGACCATGCTTCGGGTGATTTTGATTCCCGTGTATCTGGTGGTCTGGTACCTCAACATGGAGACCAGTGCCTATTGGGCTCTGGGTGTGTTTGTGGTGGCCAGCGTCACCGACTTTGCCGATGGCTATGTGGCCCGGCACTACAACCAGGTGACCACCTTTGGTAAGTTTATGGACCCCCTGGCCGACAAGATTCTGGTGATTACCGCCATGATCTGGTTCGTCTCCACCGGGCTGCTCCCCGTGTGGGCCTTGGTGATCGTGGTGGCCCGGGAGTTTGCCGTGTCCGGCCTGCGCCTCATTGCCGTGGACAATGGCCGGGTGATTGCTGCCGCCTGGTCGGGAAAGGTCAAGACCTTTGCCACCATGGTGTGCCTGTGCCTGATGCACCTGCCCATTCCCAATGTGTTGGTGCAGGTGTGCGTGTGGGTGATCGTGCTCACCACCGTGTACTCTGGCATTGAGTACTTCTGGAAGAACAAAGATGTAATGAAATAAGTGAAAAAGCCTGTTGCGTGAAGCAACAGGCTTTTTTCGTGGGATGAGACGTAGGCCTGGAGGCCTGGTGGGGACGCTCCGCTGGGGTCCATTTTGACTGGCCAAAATGGACGAAAAGCCACTTAGGGCGTTCCCCCCTAAGGACCTCCCTGGGGTACGGGGTTGAACATGCGTCAAGTCGATACTCGGCCCGTCACCCTTGCTGTGGCTCCTGTCGCTGCCACCAGCCCAGGCCACCATGGCAGCTGGCCCTACGGCTTGGTGGTTCCTCTGTCCGGGCCTACCTTGGTGAAGCGGTGTTCCCACCGCCGGGAGTCAGGGCATCGGCAGTTGGGAACAACTGCTTTACCAGGGTGAGGCCACGCCTTTGGTGGGTCTTTGGTGACTTTCTGCCCAGTTCAGAAAGTCACCCTGCGGAGCAAACGCTGGCCCACAAGCCTCAACCGGGAAATTGGAGAAGAGCGTACCCATCGAAAATAAGAAAATGGCCTGTTGCTTTGCCGCAACAGGCCATTTTCCTATATCGTTTTACACAAATTTGTACAGGGTTTCTTCCCGATAGGTCTCCCCCACATGGAGCACCGCAGAGGGGAAGTTCGGGTGGTTGGGGGCATCGGGGAAGTTCTGGGTCTCCAGGCAGAAGGCCCAGCGATTGTCGTAAGGGGCGCCGTCCTTGCCCAGGGGGCAGCCATGGAGGTAATTGGCGGTGTAGAACTGCACGCCTGGGGTGGTGGTATGTACTTCCATGGTAATGCCGGTGGTGGGGGAGTGGGCGGTAGCCACATGGCGCAGCTGTCCAGGCTGTCCGTCCAGTACCCAGTTGTGGTCGTAGCCATGGGCCAGGGTCAACTGGGGGAAGTCGTCATCCCAGTGTGCGCCAATGGCCACCGGGGTGCGCAGATCCATGGGAGTGCCCTCCACGCTGGCAATCTCCCCGGTGGGGATGGAGCCGGCGTCGGTGGGGGTGTAGAACTGGGCGGCAATGGAGATGGTCTGGTCTCCCACAGGGCCGCTGTCATGACCGGAGAGGTTGAAGTAGCAGTGATTGGTGAGGTTGCACAGGGTGTCGGCATCGGTGTTGGCGTGATAGGCGATGGACAGCCCTTCCCCCGTCAGGGTATAGGTGACAATGACCGTGAGGTTGCCCGGGTAGTGCTCCTCTCCGTTGGGGCTGACCAGGGAGAGCACCACTTGGTTGTCGGTCTGGGATTCCACCGTCCAGACCTTCTTGTCAAAGCCAATATCTCCGCCGTGGAGGTGGTTGGGGCCGTTGTTGATGGCCAGGTTGTACTCCACGCCGTTCAGGGTGAACTTACCACGGGCAATGCGGTTGCCGTAGCGGCCAATGAGCGCGCCGATGTAGCAAGTCTGGCTCATGTAATCCTCCATGGTATCAAAGCCAAGAGCCACATCCACAGGGTTGCCGTTCTTGTCCGGGACAACCAGGGAGCGGATGGCTCCGCCATAGGTGAGGATGGAGCACCGCAGAGCCCCACTGGTGAGAATCAGCTCCTCCACCGCAGTTCCATCAGGCAAGGTGGAAAAAGGAATGCGCGTTGCAGACATGGGAAAAACCTCCTGTACTTTTTTCTCGATTGTAACACCCGGAGACCGCTTCGTCAACTACTCTTAGAGGGAGAGCAGGTCCAAATGTTCCACCAAGATTTTGCACCCGATGAGCACCAGCACCACGCCGCCAAACAGCTCCGCCTTGGATTTGAAGCGCACGCCGAACACATGGCCGATTTTCACCCCCACCGCGGAGATGACAAAGGTGCAAATGCCGATGAGGGCCACAGCGGCCCAGAGATTGACCCGAAGGAAGGCAAAGGTAACCCCCACCGCCAGAGCGTCAATGGAGGTGGCCACAGCCAGCAAAAACATGCCAGGAGCAGCCAGAGAGGGGGAGACCTCCTCTTCCTCGCCGCTCAGGGCCTCGCGAATCATGTTTCCGCCAATGATGAGCAGCAGCACAAAGGCGATCCAGTGATCCAGTGCTTGTACCAGTTGGGCGAAGGTGGAGCCCAAAAAATAGCCCAGGGTGGGCATAAGAGCCTGGAAGGCCCCAAACCAAAGGCCCACCAGAAGGCAATGCCTCAGCTTCAAATGGCGGATGGACAGCCCCTTGCAGATGGACACGGCGAAGGCATCCATGGCAAGGCCCACGGCTAAAATCAGCAGTTCTAAAAATCCCATAACATCGAACCTTTCTCAAAAATTGGGAACAAAAAAAGAGACCATCCGCCTGCGCAGCGGATAAGTCTCACTGTTTCAGACCCGACCAGACGGCCACGCCGCCAGTATGTTGACCAGGCCACGACGCCATGCGTCGCCAATTACTCCCTTATCTGGTGTTGATTCTAACCAAGAATGGGGAGGTTAGTCAATGGCAACAAGGGAGACTTTCCAGGAAATGATAAACTTTCTTTGAATAATGGGGCGGAAGGATTGCAGGAGAAGGAAAGAACGTGTACTATATAGGTAAGAATATCATATAGCGGGATGGTGGTAATTATGAGTTATATCTCTTTCAAGGAAGTACGCAAGGAGTATGTGATGGGAGAGGTGACCATCAAAGCAGTGGATGGTGTGAATTTCCACATTGAAAAAGGGGAATTTGCCATCATTGTGGGGCCATCCGGAGCAGGAAAAACCACAGTGCTGAATATACTGGGCGGTATGGACACCTGTACCAGCGGAGAGATTTTGGTGGATGGGACTCAGGTCAGCAGCTTCAACGCCAAACAACTCACCCAGTACCGCCGCAACGACATTGGCTTTGTGTTTCAGTTTTACAATTTGGTGCAGAATTTGACGGCCCTGGAGAATGTGGAACTGGCCGCGCAGATCTGCAAAGACCCGTTGGATGCCAAAGATGTGCTGGAGCATGTGGGGCTGGGCCACCGCCTGGGCAACTTTCCCGCCCAGCTCTCCGGCGGGGAGCAGCAGCGGGTGGCCATTGCCCGGGCTCTGGCCAAAAACCCTAAGCTGCTGCTGTGCGATGAGCCCACGGGAGCGTTGGACTATGTCACGGGTAAGGCGATTTTGAAGCTGCTTCAGGACACCTGCCGCCAGCACCATATGACAGTGGTGGTCATCACCCACAACACGGCCCTGACTCCCATGGCAGATCGGGTCATCCACATCAAAAACGGGCGTGTGGAAGAGATGACCTGCAATCCCGACCCCACGCCGGTGGAGGCGATTGAATGGTGACGAAAAAGAACAGACTGCTTACGGACTTTCTCCGGGAAATTCGCCGTACATACAGTCGATTTTTGTCGATTTTGCTCCTTTCGGCTTTGGCGGTAGCCTTCTTGGTGGGCCTGCGGGCCACAGCGCCGGATATGGAGTACACCGCGGACAACTACTATGACCGCACCCACCTCATGGATGGGTATGTGATTTCCACCATGGGATTGACCGATGAGGATTTGCAGGCCCTTTCTCAGGCCCAGGGCGTGGAGCAGGTGGAGGGCGCGTGGAGCGTGGATGCCACAGCCGTGGACAGCATTGTCTCCCTGCGCTCCGTGCCGGAGCAGCTGAACCTGCTCCATCTGGTTCGCGGCCGACTGCCCCAGCAGGAGGATGAGTGTGTCACCGAAGAACTGCTCCTCACCACCTTGGGGCTGGATGTGGGAGATACCCTCACTGTGAACCTGGAAGAGGGAGATGCGGACAGTCTTGCCCGCACCAGCTTTACCATTGTGGGCACGGTGCAAAGCCCTCTGTACGTCAGCACAGACCGTGGAACCTCCAGCTTGGGCAACGGCAGTGTGGACGCCATGGTGTACATCCCCGGAGAGAACTTCCAACTGGATGTGTACACCACCGCTTACTTCACAGGAAAAGGCCTGGCAGAGCTGGACAGCTACAGCCAGACCTATGACGACGCCATGACCGCTCTGGTGGACAGTCTGGATGGGCTGGCCCAGGAGCGGGCGAGTCTGCGGGACGCCCAGGTGCGCCAGGAGGCCCAGCAGAAACTGGACGAGGCCAAGGAGAAACTGGCTGACGGCCAGGCGGAACTGGAGCAGGCCCAGCAGAAATTGGAGGACGCCCGGGCGGAACTGGATCAGGGATGGGCAGACTATCGCCAGGGATTGGCCACCTTGGAACAGAAGGTCAAGGACGGACAGGCCCAGTTGGATGAGGCCAAGGCCAAGCTGGCGGATGCGCAGACCCAGTATGACCAGGGCCTGGCTGAGTACCAACAGGGCCTGGCCGCCTATGAGGAGAATTTGGCCCAGTTGGATGAACAGCAAGCCCAGGTGACGGCGGGGTATGAGGCCTATTGGGATGCGTTGAAGCCCTTGGAGGGCACGCCGCAATACGACATCATGGTGGAGCAGATGGCCCAGCAGAAAGCCCAGCTGGACCAGGCCCAGGCGCAGCTGACCGCCGGATACGCTCAGCTGGAGCCGGTGAAGGCCCAACTGGACGAGGCCAAAGCGGAACTGGCCAACGCGCAAGGGGAAATTCAGGCCGGTCAAGCGGAGTATGAGACGGGCCAGCAGACCTTGAACCAGGAAGAGCAGCAGGGGCGCAGCCAATTGGAGAGCGCCCGGGCGCAGCTCAACCAGGGAGAGGCGGAGTACCACAAGGGCCTGGACGAATATGAGCAGTCCAAGGCCGAGGCCCAGCCGGAGCTGGACCAGGCCCAGGCGGACATTGACCAGGGCCAGAAGGAACTGGACGATCTGGCCACTTGTGAGTGGTATGTGCTGGGGCGCAACACCAACACCGGGGTTGTGAGTTATGCCCAGGACGCCGAGCGGGTGGAGAACCTGTCCAGCATTTTCCCGGTCATTTTCTTTGTGGTGGCGGCATTGGCCTGCCTGACCACCATGACCCGCATGGTGGAGGAGCAGCGCACCCAGATTGGTGCGTTGAAGGCGTTGGGCTTCTCCCGGCTGTCCATCTCGTGGAAGTACATTGGCTATGCTCTGGTGGCCAGCCTGGTGGGCGGACTCCTTGGCCTGGCTGTGGGAGCCACCCTAATCCCAGCGGTGATAGCCAATGCCTTTGACATCATGTATTCCATACCGGGACTGGACTACCGGATGCAGCTGCCGTTGTTTGCGCTGGCGGTGCTGGCTGCGGTGGTGTGCACCACCGGGGCGGCGGTGTGGGCCTGCCTCTCCACTCTGGTGGACACACCGGCCAACCTGATGCGGCCCCGCGCCCCCAAAGCGGGACGGCGGGTGTTTTTGGAATACATTAAGCCTATCTGGCGCAGACTGTCTTTTACCTGGAAGGTGACCATGCGAAACCTGTTCCGCTATCAGAAACGGTTTTGGATGACGGTCATCGGCATCGGCGGCTGTACGGCCCTGATTGTCACAGGCTTTGGTCTGCACGAGTCCATCTTTGATGTATTGGATAAGCAATTTGACGAAATATCCCAGTATGATGCCACGGTGGGGCTGCGCGAGGACATGACAGAGGAGCAGCGCAGAGACATTCAACGCTTCCTCAACGGGGAGGAGACGGTGGATGACTACCTCTTTAGTTACCAGGATATGGTGGAGGCATCGTCCACCGGCATCTCTTACAATGCGTATCTGTTTGCCGTGTCCAATACTGAGGAATTTGGGAAATTTGTAGAGCTGCGCCACCGGAAGGACCATACCCCGGTGGAACTGTCCCAGGATGGCGTCGTCATCGACGAGAAGCTGTCGGAGCTGTTGGATGTGGCGGTGGGAGACACCATCACCCTGAAGGGGGACAAACGGGTGAATGTGGTGGTCACCGACATTACAGAAAACTATGTCAACCACTACATCTACCTGACCCAGGACCTGTACCGCCAGCTGTTTGGCGGGAGCGGGGAGGACAATGTCATCCTTCTGGACTATCGGGATGACGTGGGGGTAGATGTGTCCAACCAGACCTCTGAGACGCTGATGAAAATGGACGGGGTAAGTTCTTACTCCTACATTGCCACCATCCGGGACAGCTTTGAGGACAGCATGGATGCCATCAACTACGCGGTGGTGATCATCATTGTGGCAGCGGCAGCTCTGGCCTTTGTGGTACTCTACAACCTGAACAACATCAACATCACCGAGCGCACGCGAGAGTTGGCCACCTTGAAGGTCTTGGGGTTCTATGACCGGGAGACCACGGCATATGTATTGCGGGAGAATGTATTCCTCACCCTGTTTGGCATCATTCTGGGGCTGGTACTGGGCCGCTTCCTCCACAGCTGGATGGTGGTGACCGTGGAGGTGGACCTGGTGATGTTCGGGCGCACGGCACCCCCCTATGCCTATGTATTGGCCGCGGGAATGACCGCATTGTTCTCCGTGATCGTCAATGTGGCGGCACACTTTAAGCTGAAAAAGGTAGATATGGTAGAAAGTCTGAAAACGGTGGAATGAGCATGAACAACGAAAAGAATTATTTGATCCGCAGATCCAACCCCAAGGACCTTCCCGTCCTGGAGCAGCTGTACGCCCAGGCCCGGGACTTTATGGCTGCGTCGGGAAACCCCAACCAGTGGGGGGATGACAAGCCCACCAGTGAGCAGATCCAGCAGGACATCCAGCGGGGGCATGGGTTTGTGTGTATGGAGAACGGGAAAATTGTGGCGGCCTTCGCCTTTCACACCCAGGGGGAGCCCACCTATACCCGTATTGACGGGGAAGGGTGGCCAGACCAGGGAGAGTATGGTGTGGTACACCGAATGGCCACGGGAGGGGCGAGAAATGGGGCGGCGGCCCATTGCCTGACCTGGTGCCGGGCCCATTGCCGCCAAGTGCGCATCGACACCCACGAGGACAACTTCCCCATGCAGAATTTGCTGACCAAGATGGGCTTTCAACCCTGCGGCACTATCTATCTGGAGGATGGCAGCCCCCGATTGGCGTATTATTGGTGAAAAAATGATCCCTCGGCGTGGCCGAGGGATCATTTTTTATGGGTTCGCCTGCTGTTCCTGGGCCTCAATCTCCCGGAACCGGGACATGATGCCGATTTTATCCGGGGTGTGGACAGGCAGCTGATAGATGTCGTGGCCGGGGAAGGGGTTGCCCTCCACCAGACAGGGCCCGTCGGGGGTGAAGCACACATCCCAGCCCACATACCCCACCTGGGGCAGCACCTGGGCGGCCTCGGACACCAGAGCCACCGCCTTGTCCCAGTCCGGGAACTGGAAGCCCTTGATGGGGGTGCCGGTGGCAGGGTGGTTTTCATAGAGGTTTTTGGCCTTGTCCAAGGCCCGGTCGATGACCACGCCCCGCTGGGGGTCCATGGGGGCCACCATTCCGCCGCTGTTGAAGTTGTCCACAAACTTGCCATTGCCAATGCGGAACATGGCGGTCACCAGGTACACCTTGCCGTTTTTGCCCCGAATGGTCACCATGCGCACGGTGTTGATGGAGCCGGGATAGATGGCGGACACCTGGGGATGCTGCTCCAATACCTGCTCCAGCTCCAGGTTGGGAGCACGCCCCACCAGATGGTCATAGAGCGCGTCCAGAGAGGGATAGTCCTGGGTGCGGAGTTTCTCAATGCCCCAGCCGCAACTGCCCCGGGAGGGCTTGGCCATGAACACCTGGTGACGGGATAAAAAGTCCATCACCTGCTCCCGGTTGTCCCCGGTGACCGGCACCCAGTCCCGGTGCAGATACTTGGCAAACAGCGTGTTGAATTGCACCTTGTCGTCAAATCGGCCGGTATAGGCCTTGTCGTTGTACTTCACCACCAGGGCGTTGTTGCGGCCCCGGGTGAGGTAAGTGTCCCGCTGCTGGTCGGTGAGGTTGTACATCTCAAACAGGTCATAGTCCATATACCCCGCCCCGTACTTCACCGCACAGTCCTTCATATCCCGGAAAATGGCCAGCCGGGAGCGTCCGGTTTTCCCGTGGATGGAGTTGATCTTCTCCCACATGGCCTTGTAATTCATGTTCATCACACGCTGAACCAGATACTTGAGTTTTCCCATGGTCTGTTCCTCGCATCCTTTCTAAAATCCTATCTAAAGTATCACACATTTGGGGCAAAGGCAAGCCGTTGACAGGGGGAAAAATCTATTGTATACTTAAAAAACATTTTAGTATACAATAAGTGGGTGACTCTATGAAACATCAAACCATCCAAACACTGTGCACCTGCGGGGTGCTGGCGGCGGTGATCTGTGTCCTCAGTCCGCTCTCGGTGCCCATCGGCCCGGTGCCAGTGGCCTTTGCCAACCTGGCCATCTTCCTGGCGGTGTATCTGCTGGGGTGGAAGTGGGGCACGGTCAGCTGTCTGGTCTATCTTCTGGTGGGTCTGGCGGGACTTCCGGTCTTTGCCGGTTTCAGCGGCGGGGCCGGGGTGCTGCTGGGGCCTACCGGCGGCTATCTGCTGGGCTACCTTCCCATGGCTCTGGTGGGGGGATGGATCATCGACCACACCAAGGCCAAGTGGCTCCATGGGGTGGGTCTGGCGGTGGGTACGGCGCTGTGCTATCTCCTGGGCACGGCCTGGTTTTGCTGGCAGGGGGGCTACACCGTGGGGGCGGCCCTGGGGCTGTGCGTGATTCCCTTTGTCCCCTTTGACCTGGGGAAAATTGTCATCGCCGTTGGTCTGGGCAGTGTGCTGCGCCACCGGCTGGCACAGGCGGGCTTTTGCAAAGAAGAACGGGTTGCACGTTAAGTGCAACCCGTTTGGTGCTTATTGCGCGTAGTAGTTGATGAGACATCCAGCCAGGATGATGTCCCGCTCCTCCCGGGTCAGGCCGGGAAGGGAGAGGGTGACGGGCGTGGACGTGCCACCCCGCAACACCTGGGCCTCCACCGCCTCGCCGTCCCCTTGCAGCAGAGCGCGGATGCCGGGGATATACACCCGGTCACCGGGCTGGAGGTTCCGCTGCTCCAGCTCGCTGGCGATGAAGGGGAGCATGCCCCAGTTGACCACGTTGGAGCGATAACGCTTGGTGGCGTACTCCTGGGCGATGTTGGCGCAGCCGCCCAGCACCCGCTGGCAGGAGGCGGCCTGCTCGCGGGCGGAGCCGTCGCCGGGCTTGAGGGCCATCACCAGGGAGCCCAGACCGGTGGTGGCGGGGTCGTACCCGTCCAGAGCGGCCACCACCTGGGGGTCTTGGGGATTGTGGCGGCGCAGCTGCTCCACCTTTTGAATCTCCTTGGCCCGGGGCACATACTGGGGGTCCTTACGGCTGAGGGCGAACTCAGACAGGCGCAGGGGGTTGGAGCGGTAGGAGGAGGTCTCCCCGGAGGGAATCAGCTCGTCCGTGGTGGTGACCGGGTCGTAAATGGCGCAGGCCACCGTGAGCATCAGGTTTTCCGGCAGGGCAATCTGCTCCGGCCAGTCGGCAATGTTGGGGCCGAACACCAGTTCTTCATCCGGGTTGGCCTTGCCCACTCCGTAGTACACCCGGGCCTGGTACGAGGAGCCGTCATAGGTCCACTGCTCGTCGGCCCGGTCGGCGGGCACGTCGGGGAGTTGGTCGGCGGCGGTGAGCACGCCGCCCATCTTGGCGGTGGCGGCGATGGAGCGGGCGTCCATCAAGGCCACATAGGACACCTGGCCCTCGCCGGGCTTGGAGCCCTCCCGGTTGGGGAAGTTACGGGTGGAGTGGCGGATGGAGAAGGCCCCGTTGGCGGGCACGTCTCCGGCGCCGAAGCAGGGGCCGCAGAAGCAGGAGCGCACCGAGGCGCCGGCAGCCATGAGGCTGGTGATATAGCCATGACGGGTCAACTCCTGCATCACCGGCATGGAGCCGGGGTAGCAGGACAGCCAGAAGTGGTCGGAGCCGGTGGGGGTGGTGCCCAAAATCTCAGCGGCCCGGCGCAAGTTCTGGTAGGTGCCGCCAGAGCACCCGGCGATGACGGCCTGGTCCACATGGAACTTGCCATCCCGGATTTTGTGGCTCAGGGGAGCGGGAGGCTCGATGCCCAGCTGCTCCCGGGTGTTCTGCTCCACCAGGTGGAGCATGTCCGCCATATTCTCCTGGAACTCCCGGATGGTAAAGGCGTTGGAGGGGTGGAAGGGCAGGGCGATCATAGGCTCCACCTTGTCCAGTTCCACACACACCACCCGGTCATACCAGGCCCCTTCCTTGGGCTGCATGGGGTGGTACTCTGCGCCTCGGCCCAGCAGGGTGAGGGCGGTCTGGGTGTTGGTGTCGGTCTGCCACACCGAGGACAGGCAGGTGGTCTCAGTGGTCATCACGTCGATACCGGAGCGGTAGTCCATGGACAAGTTGGCCACGCCGGGGCCGAAGAACTCCATGACGGCGTTCTTCACCGTGCCGGACTGGAAGGTGGCCTTCACCAGAGCCAGAGCCACGTCCTGGGGGCCTACGCCGGGGCGGGGGGCTCCGGTGAGGTAAATGCCCACCACCTGGGGATAGGCGATGTCGTAGGTCTTGCACAGCAGCTGACGGGCCAGCTCCGGGCCGCCCTCGCCAATGGCCATGCAGCCGTAGGCGCCGTAGCGGGTGTGGGAGTCGGAGCCCAGGATCATCTTGCCGGGGGCGGCGTACCGCTCCCGCATGTAGGAGTGGATGACGGCCTGGTGGGCGGGGACAAACTCGCCGCCGTACTTCTTGGCAGCGGACAGGCCGAAATTGTGGTCGTCCTCGTTGATGGTGCCGCCCACGGCGCACAGGGAGTTGTGGCAGTTGGTGAGCACATAGGGCAGGGGGAACTCCTTGAGCCCGGAGGCCCGGGCGGTCTGGATGATGCCCACATAGGTGATGTCGTGGGAGGCCATGGCGTCAAAGCGCAGGGAGAGCCGCTCCATGGAGTCCGAGGTGTTGTGGGCCTTGAGAATGGCGTAGGCCATGGTGGATTCCACGCCAGCCTGGGTCTTTTCCGCCGGGACCAGCTGACCCTTGTGCCAGCTCATGCCCTGGTTGTGAATGGTAATCATATGGGTTACCTCCTTGGGAGAGATTTGTCACAGTTACTTTAGTGTAGCAAACAATTGCCCTGTTTGCAAGGGCTGGGCCGTCTAAATTGCAAAAAAATCCCCGAACCGCAGTTCGGGGATTTTGAATGGGATTTCTTTGTGCCTTAGCTCATAAACGCCTGCACCGCCACAATGAGACCGGAGAACACGATGGACACCGTTGACACCAGCTTGATGAGGATGTTCAAAGAGGGGCCGGAGGTGTCCTTGAAGGGGTCGCCCACGGTGTCGCCGATGACGGCGGCCTTGTGGCACTCGGAGCCCTTGCCGCCGTAGTGGCCCGCCTCGATGTGCTTTTTGGCGTTGTCCCAGGCACCGCCGGCGTTGGACATAAACACGGCCATGGCAAAGCCGGTGACGGACACGCCGCCCAGCAGACCCACCACACCCTCCGGGCCCAGGAGCAGACCGGTGAGGATGGGCACCACAATGGCCAGCAGGGAGGGATTGACCATCTCTTTCAATGCGCCCTTGGTGCACAGACCCACGCAGGCGGCGTAGTCTGGGTCAGCAGTACCGTCCATGATGCCGCGGATTTCCTTGAACTGGCGGCGCACTTCCATGACGATGGACTGGGCGGCCCGCTGCACCGCGCTCATGGTGAGGGCGGCAAAGACAAAGGTGAGCATGGCTCCCACAAACAGGCCCACCAGCACGGCGGGGTTGGTGAGGGACAGGTCAATGGCCAAGCCCTTGGTCTCCAGCTTCACCGATACAATGTCCACATAGGACACCAGCAGGGCCAGAGCGGTGAGGGCCGCCGAGCCGATGGCAAAGCCCTTGCCGGTGGCGGCGGTGGTGTTGCCCAGGGAGTCCAGAGCGTCGGTGCGGTTGCGCACCTCCTCGCCCAGCCCGGACATCTCGGCAATGCCGCCGGCGTTGTCGGCTACGGGGCCGTAGGCGTCGGTGGCCAGGGTGATGCCCAGGGTGGAGAGCATGCCCACAGCGGCGATGCCGATGCCGTAGAGGCCCATGGTGAACTGCTGGGCGTAAGTATCGGAACTGGTGCTGAGAGTACCGCCAGCGGCCACGAAGGAGACAATCACCGCTACCCCCACAATGAGGATGGGGGCGATGGTGGAGAGCATGCCCAGGGACAGACCGCCGATGATGGTGGTAACGGCCCCGGTCTCGGTGGCGGCGGCCAGGTCACGGGTGGGCTTGTAAGTATCTGAGGTGTAATACTCGGTGAAGTAGCCAATGGCACAGCCCCCTACCAAACCGCACAGGATGGCCACATACACGCCCCAGTTGCCCAGCAGATAGTGGGTCAGAGGGGCGGCGATGGCGGCGGCCAGTACCGCAGCGGTGTAGGTGCCCCGGCGCAGAGTGGCCAGCAGCTCCCGCTGGGTGGCCCCCTCTTTGGTGCGCACGAGGAAGGAGCCCAGAATGGAGCAGACAATGCCAACCACCGCCAGGGCGATGGGAAGGAGCATGGCTTCCCAGGACTTGCCCTGGGAGGCGTAGGCAGTGACGCCCAGGGCGAAGGTGGCTAGAATGGAGCCCACATAGGACTCATACAGGTCCGCGCCCATACCGGCCACATCGCCCACGTTGTCCCCCACGTTGTCCGCGATGGTGGCGGGATTGCGGGGGTCGTCCTCCGGGATGCCCGCCTCCACCTTGCCCACCAGGTCCGCGCCCACGTCGGCGGCCTTGGTGAAGATGCCGCCGCCCACGCGGGCAAAGAGGGCCATGAAGGAGGCGCCCATGCCGAACATGACCATGGTTTGGGCGATGTGGGGGGCGTCATACCCAGCCAGATATTTGAGGATGTGGAACCAAACCGAGATGTCCAGCAGCCCCAGCCCCACCACGGTAAAGCCCATGACGGCGCCGGAGGAGAAGGCCACGTTGAGGCCCTTGTTCAGGCTCTCGGAGGCCGCTTGTGCGGTACGGGCGTTGGAAGAAGTGGCAATTCTCATGCCCACAAACCCGGAAATGGCAGAGTAGATGCCGCCGGTGAGGAAGGCAAAGGGAATAAACCAGTTATCCAGAAGGCCGAACCAGCACAGCACCAGCAGGATGACAAAGACCACAGCGAATACCTGAAACACCGTGGCGTACTGGTGCTTGAGGTAGGCGTTTGCCCCTTGGCGTATGGCGGCGGCAATCTTCTTCATGGTGTCATTGCCTTCGGAGAAGGCCATGACTTTGCGGCTCTGGAATGCAGCGAAGAGCAGAGCCAGGATGGCACCCAAGATGCCCAGCCAAAACAGGTTTTCCGTCATGAGAACAACAACTCCTTTTCTTAAGATGTACCGATAAATTCCACACGAGTGAAAGGTGGGACAAATGTGGTAGATGAGTCAAGAGTAGAGAGCTGAGGGAAGCATATTTAGTTGTCGGGGATGGGGGTCAGGAGCGTTTCCAAGCACTGCGGCTGAAGAGCACCAGAATGGGGAAAATCTCCAGACGTCCAAGAATCATACAGAAGCTGAGCACGATTTTGCTCAGGGGGGAGAAGGCGGCGAAGTTGCCCATGGGGCCCACCGCCTCCAGGCCAGGGCCTACGTTGCTCACGCAGGTGATGACGGCGGTGAGGGTGGTGCCAAAGGAAAAGTTGTCCAAACCAACCACCAGCGCAGAGGCAAAGGTGATGAAAATATAGGTGGCAGAGTAGGTGTGGATGGTGCGTACCGTGGAGTCGGACAGAGGCGACCCATCCAGCTTGACCACCGACACGGCACGGGGGTGGATGATGGAACGCACCTGACAGCGGATGGTACGCAGCAGAACCAGAATGCGGGAACACTTCATGCCGCCGCCAGTGGAACCGGCACAGGCACCGATGAACATTAAAATCACCAACAGCATCCGGGACAGCTCCGGCCAGCGGTTGAAGTCCACGGAGGAAAAGCCGGTGGTGGAGATGATGGAGGCCACCTGGAAGGCCGCAGCCCGTACAGCATCAGCATATGAGGAAAAGCTGGAAGCTATGTTCACAGAAATGATGACGGTGGCCAGGGCGGTGACGCCCAGGAAGAAGCGTAACTCGTCGCTTTTCAGTGCCTGTTTGACCTTTCCTGTCAGAATCAGGAAATACAGCGCGAAGTTGATGGAGAAAAGGATCATGAAAATGGTGATGATGATTTCAAACGTGGGATTGCCGTAAGCGCCCACCGACAGGTTTCGGTTGGAAAAACCGCCGGTGCCTGCGGTGCCAAAGCTGTGAATCAGGGAGTCATACAGAGGCATGCCGGCAATGCGCAGACAGATCACCTGAATGACGGTCAGCACCAGATAGATGGCGTAGAGAATTTTGGAGGATTGGGAGGCCCGGGGCACCAGTTTGCTCTTCACCGGGCCGGGACTCTCCGCCCGGATGAGGTGGGTGGAGTTGATGCCCAGGAAGGGGAGCAGGGCTGTGGTGAGAATGAGCACCCCCATGCCGCCCAGCCAGTGGGTGAAGGAACGCCAGAAGAGAAGGCCCAAGGGCAATCCCTCAATGGCGGTGAGGATGGAGGAGCCGGTGGTGGTAAAGCCGGAAATGGTCTCAAAAAAGCAGTCCACATAGCTGCCGAACTGGCCGGAGAACCAGAAGGGCAGAGCGCCGAACACACCGGACAACACCCAGATCAAGCCCACGGAGAAGAAGCCCTCCCGGGCGAAAAATTTGTGCTGGTTGCGGAAACCCAACACCGGGATGAGGCATACCACCAGCATGATGCCGATGGTCTTGAGAAAGGGGGTGGGGTCCTCCCCGTAGTACAGGGCCACCACCATGGGCAGGAGCATGGACACTGCCTCCACCAACAGGGTAAACCCTGCCACACGAAATACAGATTTGAAATTCATAGCCCGCCTCGCATGCCGAAGGAGTCGGCGTAGATGTCGTTGAGGTCCAGAATTCCGCTGTCCTTGGCCACTACAATGACAATATCATCCACCTGAAGGAAACTGCTGCCCTCGGGGATAATCACCTGTCCGTCCCGCACAATACCCGCTATGAGGATGCCGTCTCTCAGCTTCAAGTCCTTCAGTGGGGTACCCAAATTGCGGGTGGCGGAACTGACCACAAACTCCATGGCCTCGGCCCGTCCGTTGGCGATGTGGTGCAGGGCGGTCATACGACTGCCCTTGGAGTTTTGAATACCGCGCACCATGCGGAGAATTTGATAGGCGGTGGTGAGCTTGGGGGACACCACCGACTCCACCCCCGCGGAGCGGGCAATGAGAGAGTAGTTTTGCCGGTTGGACTTGGCGATGATCTTGGACACGCCGCACTGATGGGCATAGAGGGAGATGATGAGGTTGTCCTCGTCCCGGTCGGTGAGGGCGATGAACACGTCGCTGGCGGGCATACACTCTTCGGTGAGCAGTTCCGGGTCGGTGCCATCGCCGTGGAGGATGAGGGTATTGGGGAACCACTCCGCCAACTCCCGGCAGCGGGTTTCGTTTTTCTCCACCACCTTGCACTGGATGCCCAGGCGGTCCAGCTGCTGGAGCAGATAGTAGGTGACACGGCCCCCGCCGATGATGAACGCCGAGCGCACCCGGTAGCTGTGGCGGCCCAGCACCTTGAAGAATTGGCTGATCCCGCTGGGCGTGCCGGCCACATAGATTTTATCTCCCACCGCAGGGACAAAGGAGCCGTTGGGAATCATCACATCGTTACCCCGCTCCACCGCGCAGAAGAGGATGGGAAGGTTTTTGATCTTGGTGGCTAAGTGGGACAGAGGCTGATCCGCCACATGGTCCCCAGGCTGGACGTGAAAAGAGACAATCTCCGCCTTACCCTTGGCGAAGGTGTCCACATCCGCGGCGTTGGGGAGACGAACCATCCGGGATATATCTCCGGCAGCGGCGGATTCGGGGTTGATGAGCTTGGTGATGCCCAAATCCCGGCGCAGGTTGTCCAGGTCTGCGATGTAGTCCTTGTTGCGTACCCGGGCCACGGTGTAGGGGGCACCCATGCGGTGGGCGGTATGCCCGCACAGAAGGTTGATTTCGTCGGAACTAGTGGCGGCAATGACAATGTCCGCATCCGCTGCTCCGGCATCCTCCAGCACGGTGCGGGAGGCGCAGCTGCCCTTGATGCACATGACATCCAGCTGGTTGGAGACGCGGTTCAGGATGTCCTCAGAGATGTCTATGACCGTGATGTTGTGGTTTTCGGCAGCCAGATGCTGGGCCACCGTGGCCCCCACTTTTCCGGCTCCTGCAATGATGATATTCAAGATAAATCCTCTCGTTTCTCTCTAGTTCAATACAAATTTATCAGATGAGATCATGCTTTCCGGCGGCGTCGAGCAGCCGTTCCAGGGCGGCTTGGAGCACGGAGCGGGAACAGGCCAGATTCATGCGCATAAAGCCCTTCCCGCCGTAGTTGATGCCATGGCTGAGGTACAGCTTGGCCTCGTGCTCCAGGAAGTTCGCCAGGGCCGAATCGTCCATGCCAAAGCTGGAAAAGTCAATCCAGGCCAGATAAGTGCCCTCCAGCGGGGCAATCCACACCTGGGGGAAATGCTGGGCCATGAAGTCCACCAGGTATTGATAATTTTTCCTCAGATATGCCAGCAAGTCCACCAGCCAGGGCTCACACTGCTCATAGCCCACCTCCAGGGCCAGGGTGCCGAAGGAGGATTGGGCATAGGCGCCGGAGCGAGCCACCTCAGCGGCCAGAATGGCTTTGTTTTCCTCGTCGGGCACGATCATGTTGCCGCAGGCCAGACCAGCCAGGGAGAAGGTCTTGCTGGCGGCCATACCGATGACACACTGCTGGGCGTATTCCTCGCCCAGAGAGGCATAGACGGTATGGGGGTGATCGGGTTGGCACAGATCACAGTGGATTTCATCACTAATCATGAAGATCCCATGGGCCAGACAGAGATCCCCCACCCGCTGCAATTCCTCCCGGGTCCACACGCGCCCCACCGGGTTGTGGGGGGAGCAGAGGATCATGGCGGTGGTGGTGGAGCGGGACAGCTTTTCCTCCAGGTCGTCAAAGTCCATCTGATAGTGGCCGTCCACCAGCTTGAGGGGATTTTCCAGCAGGGTGCGCCCGTTTTCCCGGACGGCCCGATAGAAGGGGGGGTAGACGGGAGTCTGGATGACAATGCCGTCCCCCGGCTGGGTAAAGGCCCGGACAGCGGCGTTGATGCCGTGGACCACACCGGTGGTGCGGATGATCCACTCCCGCTGCACCTCCCAGCCGTAGCGGCGGGAGACCCAGGAGCGAATGGCGTTGTAATACCGGTCGCCCCACCCGGCGTAGCCCCAGAGCCCGGAGCGGGCCATTTCTTCCAGGGCCTGCACAATGGCAGGGGGGGATCGAAATTCCATATCGGCCACCGACAGGGGGACAATGCTGGGGTCCAGATTTTTCCCCATCAGATCCCATTTCTCCACCTCAACGCCAATGCGGGGTGGAATGGCCTGGTCAAAGCAATGATTCACGGGAGACACTCCTCACTTAGGATGGAATTATTTTTGTTAAAATCATATCACATCTGCACAATTGCCGCAAGGCCTGTGCAGCAAAATGTTGGCAGAATCACGGGAACGGTGCAATAATCCAGGGGGCAGAAACACAGAAGGACTTGTCACAGAATATCTTCTGTGACAAGTCCTTCGAATCGGTGTACAGGGGAAGTAAATTACTTCAGCTCCACCTTGGCGCCAACCTCTTCCAGCTTAGCCTTCAGAGCCTCGGCGTCCTCCTTGGAGATGCCCTCCTTGATGGCCTTGGGAGCGGCCTCAACCATGCCCTTAGCCTCAGCCAGGCCCAGGCCGGTGACCTCACGGACAACCTTGATGACCTTGATCTTCTCGGAGCCGATCTCGGTGAGAACCACGTCGAACTCGGTCTTCTCCTCAGCGGGAGCAGCAGCGCCGCCGGCGGCGGGAGCGGCCATAGCAGCAGCGGAAACGCCGAACTCCTCCTCCAGAGCCTTGACGAGCTCGTTGAGCTCCAGAACGGTCAGGGACTTAACCTCTTCGATCATAGCAGTAATCTTCTCGCTAGCCATGATGAAATACCTCCTTAAATAATTAAAATAAAGTAAAGTGTGGGTGGGGCATGAAAGACCCCAGTGCTGAATTACTCAGCGGCAGCCTCCTCAGCAGGCTGGCCGTCCTTCTCGGCGATGGCCTTCAGGACAATAGCCAGGCTGGTAATGGGAGCCAGCATCATGCCGAGCAACTGAGCCACCAGGCCGTCCTTAGAGGGCAGCTCGGCCAGAGCGGCGATGTCCTCCAGGGGGAGCACCTGGCCGTCCATAAAGCCGGCCTTGATGTTGAAGCGATCGCCCATCTGCTTGGAGTACTTGTTGATGATGCGCATGGGGGCGATGGGATCGTCCTTAGAGATGGCAATGGAAGTAGTACCGTTGAGCACCTCATCCAGCTGGCTCAGGCCGACGTTGTCGGCGGCACGACGCAGCAGGGTGTTCTTCACGACGGTATATTCCACACCGTTTTCTCTCAGCTCGGCACGCAGAGCAGTGTCCTCGGCCACGGTGATACCCTTGTAGTCCACCAGCACACCGGAAGAAGCGCTCTGCAGGGTCTCGGTCAGAGAGGCCACGATG
>CALXDO010000051.1 GCA_944387075.1 uncultured Oscillospiraceae bacterium
CCCGGCCCGGCCGGTGAGACCGGCCAGATAGCGCAGGTTTTCCACCCCGGTGAGGTTGGGGTACATCCCCACGTGCTCCAGCACGATGCCCAGGCTGGGCAGCACGGCAAAGTCCCGGTGGAGCACCCGGTCGTCCAGGGACACGGTGCCCCCGGAGAGCTTCATAAGCCCGGACAGGGCCCGGAACAGCATGGTCTTGCCGCTGCCGTTGCGGCCCACGAAGCCGTAGATGGTGCCCCCCTCCAGGGTCAGATTCACGTCCTGGAGAATGGGTGTGCTGCGAATGGTCTTATCCACGTGTTCTGCGGTGAGTTTCATATCCATTAACCTCCATCCGAATGTGATACCAGTAAGTCGTGGCGCTCAACGAGATAGCCCCCCAGGACGGCCACCCCGGCGGCCAAGATCAGCACCAGGGCCAGAGAGTCCTCCAGGTAGATGCCGCCCCCGGCCAGGGGAGCAAACCGGCTGGTCTGCCAGCTGAGAATGAGGCAGGTGATGGGGTTGACCCGCTTCACCAGCTGGGCCAGGGCGGGGTTGTCCTCCAGGCGGTTCAAGACGATCAAAGCGCTGATGCACACCATCTGCACCGCCGCCAGGGCGGCAAAGGCGGTGGAACTGCCCACAAAGATGGCCAGCAGATTCACCCCCAGGGTGAAGGCGAAGGTCCACAGGGACCAGATCAGCAGGTGGCAGAGCAGCACGGGCAGCCCGTGGGCCACGTCGGTGACCGTCCAGCGCGCTGCCGCCACCCCGATGGCTGCGGCCAGCATCAGGGCCTGATAGAGCAGGGTTTCCAGGGCCAGCAGGGCGCACTCTTTGGCGTACCAGCGCAGCCGGTTCGGCATCCGGGAGAAGATGTAGACGCTGGCGGTGCAGTAGTGGCGGTAGAAGGCGATACCAGCCAACGCCTGAAACACCAGGAAGGGGAGGAGCCGGAGGGTGAAGGAGAGCAGTTCACTCATATTGGGCCCCAAGGGAAAGTCGCCCCTTGCGCCGCTGAGCTGCTCCACCAGGGAGGACAGGGTGGTGGCGCCGCCGTAGGGGTTGATGTAGGACACCGACAGCCACACCCCGAACACCAGGGCGGCGGGGGAAAGCCAGATGTTTTGTTTCCATCTCATTGAAACCAGTCCTTTCAGGGGGTGCCATTGTCATATTTGAGAAATTCACAGGGATATTGCGCCAATAGGGCGTGCTTGGCTTCCATGAGAATATCCATGCCCGTCTGTGTGGCGGTCATAAATTCACACTGGGACATTTCAGAAAATGGCACCGAGCTGTCCAATAGGCCGCCGGGGACTGTGTCCACATGGGTGTCCAAGTCCTGGTAGCAAAAGAGAGGGGAGATCATTCCCTGGCCGGACAACTGATACACAGGGGTGTCCGACCAGCCGTCTACGACCTCCAATTTTCGGGAGAGAAACACCAGGTATTCCTGCCCTTGTTTGGGAGGGGCTACATACCCCCCTTCAAAATGGCGATAGACATCGTCCACCAGGACACACCAAGATGGATCAGTGATCCATATTTCTTCCCCCACAGACAATTCCTCACCGGAAAACACCTGCTGGACCCGGAATTTTTGCTGATTGACATAAAATAGCGGGATCAGGTCAGAGATCGGGGTGACTCGGGCGATGATGGGAGTGTGGGGAAATCGTTCCAGCATATCCTGACTGGCCATGGCGCAGGCTTCGTCGGGAAGAACGGCCACAGAGAGTTGGTTGAGATAGTCAGGCTGAGTGGTGATGTCGGGATAGCTTTGGCGATGGATGGCCCCGAAGATCCCGAAGCCCACCACAGCCAGGAGATAGAGCAGGAGTGGAATGCGGCGCAGGTTCATATCAATTCCTCCAGTCTTTTTTGCTGGCACATAGGGTGCCCAGGATGACGAAGGCCAACAGCGCCGCCACCGCAATGAAAAGCACCAGATCGTCGCGGGCCTCCCCGTGGAAGAGGGTGACGTAGTTGGCCCAGTACACGTCAAAGTACTGGGATTGGGATAGATAGGCCGACAGCTGGAGCAGGAGGAAGGGGGGCAGGAGGAGCAGCACCCGGAACTTCACCCGCACCAGGGCGGAGAGGGTGAGGGTGGCGGCGGCCAGCAGCCCCATGGTGGCCCCGAACCGGAGGGTCTCCACCACGGCATACAGGTAGGGGGAGAGCCGATAAAGGGGGTAGAGCAAAAAGTGCTGGGTGGTTTGGATGTACTCGTCATCGTAAATGGTCCAGTTGGCCAGATCGCCTGTGGCCTTCAGGGGGAAGGAGACGCAGTTGAGGACGATTTCCAGGAGAAAGGGGAGGGAGAACACCAGGGTGGTCACCACAAACACCGCCGTCACCTTGGAAAACAGGTAGGTGCGGCTCCCCAGCCGGGAGGCCATGAGCACGGACGCCCCGGTGTGCTGCTCTTTGGCCAGAGACAGGGCCGCCGGAATGCAGATGAGCAGGGGCACCAGCTGCACCAGAAGCATCATGGTGTCCGCTTTGTAATTGGTTTTGTCGTAGCTCAGGGAGAGCAGCTTCATGGGGTGGTACATGAGCACCACTTCGGTGCCCTGATGCTCCAGCACATTTTCCACAAAGTTATGGAGCATCAGGGCCAGCAGCAGTCCGAAGGCCAACAGAGCGCCCCATTGGAAGAGCAGCAGCTTGATTTGGGTGCGGGTTGCTTTGAAATACATACGGGCTTCCCTCCTGTTCCATCACCTGGGGTACTGCTCCAGCAGAGCGTGTTTGGCCTCCACCATGGCATCCATGATGGCCTGACTTTCTGCAAAGAACTCCTGGTCTGCTACCTCCCGATAGGGCACCAGGATGTCCAGCGGTTGGCTGGGGGGCGCGTCCACCTGGGTGTCCAGGTCGTTGTAGCTAAAGACAGGGTCGATGTTGACCCCGTTTTGCAGCTGGTACACGGGGAGGGGTTCAAACCCGTCCACGATTTTCAACTGCCGGGAGAGAAAGATTAGATACTCCTGCCCCTGTTTGGGGGTGTTGACAAAGTAGAAGGCCATCTGCCGGTATTGGTGGTCGATAACGGCGCACCATGAGCCGCTGACCACCCAAATTTCCTCCCCCGCCTTCAGGCCGTCTCCGGCGTATACTTCTTCCACCACAAATTTCTGTTTCCCGGCGTAAAAAATGGGGATGAGGTCGGTGGTGGGAGTGACCCGGAGGATGATGGGGGAGCGGGGGAGCTTTTCCTGGAGGTTTTGCAAAATGTAGCTGCACCCATCCTGGTTCAGGGTGGCAACCGTCAAATCCTCCATGTAGTTAGGCTGCGCGGTGGTTTCGGGGTAGGTCTGGCGCTTGGCGGCACCAAAGATGCCAAAGGCCACCACTGCGGCCAGAAAGAGCAGGGGCGGAATGTATCGCAGTTTCATGTGGAGTCCCTCCTTTGTCATGGGTGGTTTCTGAGGCCACTGTACCACGGGAAAGAGGAGTTGACCACGGCCTGTGCGCAAGTGCAAGAAAATCCCGTCAAAGTGCGGACAGAAGAGGTGCTGGAGTGGTTGACGGCTCTGTGGGCACAATGCTAAGATAAATTTGACCCATCCCGGGGGAGGTGAGGAATGACCATGAACGTGTTGATTTGCGACGATGAACCGGTATTTTTGCAGCAGCTGCAAGAACATGTACAGGCCTATTTGCAGCATCGGGGCATTGCCGCCCACCTGGACACCGCCACCGATCCCCGGCAGGTGCTGGAGAACAAAACCACCTACACCCTGGCCTTTCTGGACATCCAGATGGAGGGGGTGGATGGCATCACCCTGGCCCACGAGCTGAAACTCCGCAACGGCAAGGTGGCCCTGTTTTTTGTCACCGCCTACCGGGAGTACCAGGACGAGGCCATGGACCTCCACGCTTTCCGCTTCTTTGACAAGCCCTTTGACCCCCAGCGACTGTATGCGGGGCTGGACAAAGCCATGGAGTACATCGACGGGGCCTATGTGGATGTGTACCTATACGACCGACAGGCCCAGGTGCGGGTGCTGGTGGACGAGATCCTGTATGTCACCCGGGAGAACCGGCGGGTAGTGGTGGCAACCCAGACCCAGCGGTATCTCACCGGAGAGCGGCTGGACGTGTGGCAGGAGAGGCTGCCCAACCTATTTTTCTATCCCGTCCACAAGTCCTTTCTGGTCAACCTGCACTATGTGGCCAAATACGCCTATTCCGAGGTGTATCTGGTGGATGGAGAGCGCATCCCCGTGGCGCCCCGGCGGCAGGCCGCCTTTCACAAATACTGGTTTGAGTATCTGAGGAGGAGATAGATATGGGGGTATCTGTGGTACAGTCCTTTTTGACGTGGGTGTTTGCCACCGTTCCGGTGCTGGCGGCGTTGGAACTGGTGATTGCTGATCTGTTTTTCTCCCGTGTCGCCCAGCGGCGTCTGCCCGCCTGGGGGATGTTGCTGATGGGGGTGGCGTGCTTTTTGGGGCAGGAGGGGCTCTTGGTCATCCTCTACCCCCTGGGAGAGCCGTGGGTGCTCAGCTACGCTTTCATTCTGCTGGTTTTTGGGGCGGTGGGCTTCTGCATCCAGATGTGGGCGGCGGCCGTGTACGCCGTCCTGCTCACAGTGTTTCGGGTGGGGACTGCTATGGCCGCCCATGAGGCATATACTTGGCTCTATCAAAGCAACCATTACTATTCTTACACGCTGGATGGCTGTTCGGAAGAGATGAAGGCCGCCGTGGCCTTTGTGGGCTACCTGCTGTGCGCCCTGGTGGCGGCCAACCTCATCGCCCTGGCAAAAAAACGCCGCCTCCTTCCCCTGCCCCTGTTTGCCGTGCTTGGTGCGGTACTGGTGGGCATTCCCGCCGCAGCGGTGTGGATGGGCCAGGAGATGCCGGAGCGGTGGGAGAAGGCCGCCATGGCCCTGGGCAGTGTGGCGGTGGCCGCTGGGACTGCGCTGGCGGTGCTGGCCTATCAGATTCTGTGGGAGCAGCGGCAGAACACACTGCTGGAGCGGCGGCAGACGGAGCAGCTCCAGCTGGAAAAATCCTATTATGAGATTTTGGAGCACCAAAACCAGCAGCTGAGGAGTTACGCCCACGACGCCAAAAACCACCTGGAGGCCATCAAAAATTTCAACAGCGACCCGAAGGTGGGGGAATACATCCAGCAGATGGAGCAGCAGCTCCAGCAGTACACCCGCCGCTGCCACAGCGGCAACAAGGCCCTGGACGTGATGGTGGACAAATATGTCACCGCCTGCGAGATGAAGAAGATCACCTTTGCATATGACGTGCAGCTGTGCAACCTGGGGGGCGTGGACGACTTCGACCTGGTGGCTATTCTGGGCAACCTGTTGGACAACGCCCTCACCGCCGCTCAGAACTCCCAGGAGAAGTGGATGGAACTGGCCACCGCCGTGCGCAACGGCTACCAGGTGGTGGTGGTGGAAAACAGCTGCGACCTGCCCCCGGTGGTGGGAGAAGAGGGTCTGCGCTCCACCAAGGAGGGGGGAGATCTCCACGGCTTTGGGCTGAAAAGCGTGGCTAAGACCTTGAAAAAGTACCAGGGGGACTTCCAATGGGACTATGACAAGGAGAAGCGGCACTTTAGTATGACGGTGATGATTGGGCAGGGGGGCGAAAACCTGCTGGCAGCACAGCAATGACAGCAACCATGAGAACAGGTGTTGACAAGGGACAAAAAAAGGACTAAACTGAACAGTTGACAGGGGAGCTTCAAGAGAGAAGCTGAGAGGCAGGTGTGTCCTGCGACCCTTAAACCTGATCTGGGTCATGCCAGCGTAGGGAGTTTTGGTGTCTTTGTGTCAAATACCCCGCCGGTGTTCCCGGCGGGGTATTTTTTGTGGAAAACGGAGGAAGAAACATGAAAGCAAGTGTTGCCATTCAGAGTTTGCCCCAGGCGGAGAACGACAAAGAACTGGTGCGCATGGTGGATGAGGTCATCGACTACATCCGCTCCACCGGTCTGAACTACTATGTGGGCCCCTTTGAGACCACCATCGAGGGGGAGAACTACGACCAGCTGATGGACATTGTCAAGGAGTGCCAGCATGTGGCCATCCGGGCAGGGGCGCCCAAGGTGTCCGCCTACATCAAGGTGGTTTATGAGCCGGAAGGGGAGATTTTGACCATTGACCAGAAGGTTACCAAGCACCACCAGGGCTAAGCTGCCCGGTATTGTGGGGGTGGCGGTGCTGCTGGCGGTGTGGCAGCTGGTGTGCCTGGGAGGCCTGGTGCCCCGGTACATGCTGCCCTCCCCCGTGGACGTCGTCACCGCCTTTGTGGAGGATGCCCCTGCCCTGTGGGAAAATCTGCTCATTACCCTGCAAGAGGCCTTTTTGGGCCTGGCCATCGGTATTTTGGTGGGCTTTGTCTTTGCCGTGGCCATGGATGCCTTTGACATCCTCTATAAGATTTTCTACCCCATTTTGGTCATCACCCAGACCATTCCCACCGTGGCCATTGCCCCCTTGCTGGTGCTGTGGTTCGGCTACGAGATGACCCCCAAGGTGATTTTGGTGGTTCTGGTCACCTTTTTCCCGGTGGCGGTGGGGCTGTTGGACGGCTTTCGGGGGGTGGACCCCGACGCAGTGGGGCTGCTGCGCTCCATGGGGGCGGGGTGGTGGCAGATTTTCCGCTACCTGAAATGTCCCTGGGCGCTGCCCCAGTTCTTCTCGGGGCTGCGCATTGCCGCCGCCTACTCCATGGTGGGGGCCGTCATCAGTGAGTGGCTGGGCGGCTTTGGCGGTTTGGGGGTGTATATGACCCGGGTGAAAAAGGCCTTTGCCTTTGACAAGATGTTTGCGGTGATCTTTTTGATTTCCGCCCTGTCCCTGGCCCTCATGGCTTTGGTGGGGTGGCTGGAGCGGCGGTGCATGCCCTACCGCCGTGTGGATGAGAAAAAGAGGAGGACATAACGTGAAAAACTGGAAAAAAACCATACTGGCCGGTGGGTTGGCCCTGGGCTTGTTGGCCACCCTCACCGCCTGCGGCAACCAAAAGACCCAGGAGAGCCAGGGAGAAGAGAAGCTGGAGAAGATCACCTTTGTGCTGGACTGGACTCCCAACACCAACCACACCGGCATCTATGTGGCCATGGCCAACGGCTATTTCAAAGACGCCGGTCTGGAGGTAGAGGTGGTGCAGCCCCCCGAGGACGGGGCGGAGGTGCTGGTGGCCTCGGGGAAGGCCCAGTTCGGCGTGTCCTTCCAGGACTACATCGCCCCCGGCCTCATTGGGGATGACCCCCTGCCCATCACCGCTGTGGCAGCCATCATCCAGCACAACACCTCCGGCATCATCTCCCGGGCCGGGGAGGGGATGGACACCCCCAAGGGCCTGGAGGGCCACAAGTACGCCACCTGGGACCTGCCCGTGGAGAAGGCCACCATCGCCCAGGTGATGAAGGCCGATGGCGGCGACTTCAGCAAGGTGGAACTGATTCCCTCCACCGTCACCGATGAGGTGTCCGCCCTGCAGAGCAAGACGGTGGATGCCATCTGGATTTACTACGGCTGGGCAGGCGTGGCCTGTGAGGTGGCGGGGCTGGACACCGACTACTTCGCCTTTGCTGACATCGACCCGGTGTTTGACTTCTATACCCCTGTCATCATCGGCAACAACACCTATCTGGAGGAGCACCCGGAGCAGTCCAAGGCCTTTTTGGCCGCAGTGACCCAGGGCTACGAGTACGCCATGAAAAACCCTGAGGAGGCCGCCCAAATTCTTACGGATGCTGCCCCGGAGCTCAGCAGCAACAAGGAGTTGGTGGTGGCCAGCCAGAAGTATCTGGCCGACCAGTACCAGGCGGATGCCGCGCGCTGGGGCGAGTTTGACGCAGATCGGTGGAGCGGCTTCTTCACCTGGCTCAATGACAACCAGCTGTTGGAGGGCACGGTGGACCCCAACGCCGGCTTTACCAACGACTATCTGCCCCAAAAGTAACCGTGGAGAAACTGGAAGTACGAAACGTCAGCCTGGCCTTTGGGGACAAGCAGGTGCTGCGGGATGTCTCTCTGTACCTGAAACAGGGGGAGCTGGTGTGCCTGCTGGGGGTGAGCGGGGGCGGGAAAACCACCCTGTTCAATGTCATTTCCGGCCTGCTGCGCCCCGATGAAGGGCAGGTATTCCTGGATGGGGAGGAGGTCACGGGGCAGCCCGGGCGCATCAGCTACATGCTGCAAAAGGATTTGCTGCTGCCCTACCGCACCATCCAGGACAACGTGGCCCTCCCCCTGATGCTGCGGGGGGTGAAGAAAAAGGAAGCCCGGGCCCAGGCCGTGGCCCTGTTCCCCCAGTTTGGCCTGGAGGGAACAGAAACGCTGTGGCCGGGGCAGTTGTCCGGGGGCATGCGCCAGCGGGCCGCTCTGCTGCGCACCTACCTCTTCTCTCAGAATGTGGCCCTGCTGGATGAGCCCTTCTCCGCCCTGGATACCCTGACCAAGGGGGCGGTGCACGAGTGGTATTTGAAGGTGATGGACGAAATCCGCCTCTCCACCCTCTTCATCACCCACGACATTGACGAGGCCATCCTCCTCTCCGACCGCATCTATCTGCTCATGGACGGGCGCATGGGGGAGGAGATTGTGGTGGATGCCCCTCGGCCCCGCCATGTGGAGTTCAACCTGACCCCGGAATTTTTGGCCTACAAGCGGCGCATTCTGGCGGCGCTCCACGGCAAAGGTTGATTCTGTCTGAATTGGATGAAAGATGACCCCCGCCAAACCCGGAAATTGGAAAGGCAACACCTTGACGAATTCCGGGGGCGGGGGTAAAATATTGCGTATTATGTTTTGACAGGGCCAGGCAATGGAGTCTGGTGCAAGGGCGTATCTTCCTGTCCCGAAGGAGGAAGCACATATGGCTATGAGCACGAAATTCATCTTCGTCACCGGTGGTGTGGTGTCTGGACTGGGTAAGGGAATTACCGCCGCCTCCCTGGGCCGCCTGCTCAAGCAGCGGGGGCTGCGGGTGAAGGTGCAGAAGCTGGACCCCTATCTCAATGTAGACCCCGGCACCATGAGCCCCTACCAGCATGGGGAGGTGTTTGTCACCGACGACGGGGCGGAGACCGACCTGGATTTGGGCCACTACGAGCGGTTCATTGACGAAAACCTCACCTTTAACTCCTCGGTGTCCTCGGGCAAGGTGTATTGGAACGTCCTCAACCGGGAGCGGCGAGGGGACTATCTGGGGGGCACGGTGCAGATCATCCCCCACATCACCAACGAGATCAAGGCCAACATATACTCTCTGGAGGGTGCCGACACCGACGTGGCCATTGTGGAGATTGGCGGCACCGTGGGCGACATTGAGTCCCAGCCCTTTTTGGAGGCCATTCGCCAGGTGGCCGCGGAGCGGGGCCGTCAGGATGTGATGTTCATTCACGTCTCCCTCATTGTCTCCATCCCAGGCTCCGGAGAGCTGAAAAGCAAGCCCACCCAGCACTCGGCCAAGGAGCTGCTGAGCCTGGGCATTCAGCCGGACGTCATCATGTGCCGCAGTGACGCCCCCATTCCCCAGGACATTTTGGAGAAGATTGCCCTGTTTTGCAACATTCCGGTGGAGAACGCCATTCCCAACCTCACTGCCGACATCCTCTACGAGGTGCCTTTGATGCTGGAGCGGGAGGGGCTGGCCAACGTGGTGGTGCGCCGCTTGGGGCTTATCTGCCACGCCCCCGACCTCACGGAGTGGGCCACCATGGTGCACCGGGCCAAGAACGTGCAGGAAACCGTAGAAATTGCCCTGGTGGGCAAGTACGTCTCCCTCCATGACGCCTATCTGTCGGTGGTGGAGGCCCTGACCCATGGCGGCATTGAAAACGATGTGAAGGTGCACATCCGCTGGGTGGACTCGGAGATGGTGACCGAGGACAATGCCCACGAGATTCTCGCTGGGGTGCAGGGCATTCTGGTACCCGGTGGTTTTGGCGACCGGGGTGTGGAGGGCAAAATCAACGCCATCCGCTACGCCCGGGAGAATCGCATCCCCTTCCTGGGCATTTGCTTGGGCATGCAGCTGGCCGTGGTGGAATTTGCCCGGCATGTGTGCGGCATGGCCGACGCCCACTCCTCGGAATTGAATCCCGCCACCACCCACCCGGTCATTGACCTCATGTCCGATCAGGTGGGGGTCACCGATCTGGGCGGCACCATGCGTCTGGGCAGTTACCCCTGTCACCTGCAGGCGGGCACGCGGGCAGCGGACATCTATGGTACCCAGGACATCCAGGAGCGCCACCGCCACCGCTACGAGTTCAACAACGCCTTCCGGGAAGAACTGTCCAAGGCAGGGCTGGTGCTCTCCGGTCTGTCTCCCGACGGACGACTGGTGGAGATGATCGAACTGCCTGACCACCCCTGGTTTGTGGCAGGCCAGTTCCACCCGGAGCTGAAGAGCCGGCCCAACCGGGCCCACCCCCTGTTCCGGGGGTTCGTGGGAGCGGCGAAGGCCTATCAGAAGTAAAAAGATGCACAAAAAGCGGATGTAGTGTGGAAGCTGCATCCGCTTTCTGGTGAATGCCGCTTGAAAAGCCTCTCTTGTGTAAAGGGAGGTGGCACGGCGTAGCCGTGACGGAGGGATTGCTTGGGACTGGTACCGTCAACCCCTCAGTCAGCCTGACGGCTGACAGCTCCCCTTACACAGGGGAGCCTTATGAAAAAGGACGCTGCACACGGTGTGCAGCGTCCTTTTTGAACTGTATTCCACGGGCACCACCCATCCGTGGGTGTCGGGCATGGTGCCCCACTGGATGCCGGTGAGGGTGTCGTACAGCTTCTGGGTCAGTGTTCCGATCTGGCCGCCGCTGACCTCCACCTTCTGGTCCTCCCAAGCCAACAGGCCGATAGGGGAGACCACGGCGGCGGTGCCGGTGCCCCAGGCCTCTTCCAGGGTACCCGCCTTGGCCGCGTCAAACAGCTCCTGGGCGGTGATGAGCCGCTCCTCCACGGGAATGCCCCAATCCTTCAGCAGCTCCAGGCAGCTCTTGCGGGTGATGCCGGGGAGCACGGAACCGGTGAGCTGGGGAGTGATGACCTTGCCGCTGACCTTGAACAGCACGTTCATGGCCCCCACTTCCTCGATGTATTTGCGGTGCACACCGTCCAGCCACAGCACCTGGGAGTAGCCCTGGGCCTCCGCCCGCTCTCCGGCCCGGATGGAGGCGGCGTAGTTGCCGCCGCACTTGGTGTAGCCGGTGCCGCCTTTGACAGCCCGCACGTCCTCGCTCTCCACATAGATCTTCACCGGGTTGATGCCCTCGGGGTAGTAGGCCCCCACGGGGCAGCAGATGATGGCGAAGAGGTAGCTGTGGGAGGCGTGGACGCCCAGGGAGCAGTCGGTGGCGATGACAAAGGGGCGGATGTACAGGGAGGTGCCCAGCTTGTTTGGCACCCAGGCCTCATCCACCTTCACCAGGGCCTTGACGGCCTGGACAAAGTCCTCCTCAGGAATTTCAGGAATGCACAGACGCTGGCAGGAGGAATTGAGACGGCGGGCATTTTCCACCGGACGGAACAGCTGCACCTTCCCCTCCGGGGTGCGGTAGGCCTTCAACCCTTCAAAAATCTCCTGGGCGTAGTGGAATACCATGCAGGAGGGCTCCATGGACAGGGGGCCGTAGGGCACCACCCGGGGATCGTGCCAGCCCTGGCCGGCATCGTAATTCATCAGAAACATGTGGTCGGTGAACACCTTGCCGAATTGCAGGGTGTCAGGGTCGGGCAGTGGCTTGCGTTGGGCAGCCAGGTTCACTTGAATATCCAGCATGGAACTCGTCTCCTTTACACAGTAAAGCGGTAAAAGCGCCCGGGGTGAAGAGTGCGCCAACCGGATGCTCCAGCTCGCGCAAAATCGGGCAGGCAGATACCTACTATGATGATAGAATTCATTATAGCAACTGAAACCGGGATGTGCAATGGCATTTTTCCTGAATTTGTCCGGTTGGGGCGGTAGGATTCCATTTTCATTGCCATTTCTCCATCCCTTCCCTTGTTTTTATGGACGCAATTTGATATAATAATTCATCTATATGGGATTTTGTATTTTCTTGGGTAGATGGGGCGAAAAAAGCCCCAAATATCCCAATGGATACCTGCGAAACCGCAGATTTTGGGACAGAAGGAGTGGATGAGATGAACCAGACATTGTCCCGCTTGCTGGGCCCGCGATTTGGCCTGTATTTTTTGGTTATGATTGTTTTTGCTGCCATGACCGCCCTGCTGGGCAAGGTAGAGGTGGCTTTGGGGCAGGCAGCGGTGGTGCTGGTGCTCTATCTGGTGTACCTGCGGGCCTGTGTGCATCGTCGCCGGGAGGCCACCCGCTATCTGGATCAGCTGCTGGGCAGTGTGGACGAAGCCACCCGGGACAGTACCTTGAACTGCCCTCTGCCGGTGGTGATGTTCCGCCCCGACACCGAGGAGATTGTGTGGTCCAACGACCGGTTCCTCCACCTGTCGGGGGATCGGGAGCGGCTGTTTGACACCAAACTCACCGATCTGGTACCTCAGTTTGACAGCCGCTGGCTGTTGGAGGGCAAGCACGAGTGCCCTCTTGAGGTGCCCCTGGGCCGCCGCCGCTATCAGGTGTTCGGTAACGTGGACCGCACCCAGGAGGAGGGGCGGGAGAGCCTGCTGGCCACCACTTACTGGCTGGACATCACCGAGGCCAGCAATCTCAAGGAGATTTACCAAGCCACCCGCCCGGTGGTGGCCATTTTGCTGCTGGACAACTACGAGGATACCATCAAGGGCCTGCCGGAGAATGTGGCCTCCAACATGATGGCGGACATCAATCAACGATTTGCCCAGTGGATGGGGGATGTGGGAGGCATTTTCTGCCGCCTGGATCGGGATCGCTTCCTCTACATCTTCGAGGAGCAGTATTTGCAGGGGTACAAGGAGGAGAAGTTCTCCATTCTGGACTCCATCCGCCAGGTACAGACCCCCAGCGGCATCCCGGTGACCCTGTCCTTGGGCATCGGTGTGGACGGAGAGAACCCGGCGGACTTGTACCGCTTCGCCTCCCTGTCCGTGGAGATGGCCCTGTCCCGGGGCGGCGATCAGGCGGTGGTGAAAAACCGCTTCAACTTCGAGTTCTTCGGCGGACGGGCCAAGGAGACGGAAAAGCGCACCAAGGTCAAAAGCCGGGTGATGGCCTCCGCTCTGGGCGAACTGGTGGCGGACGCCTCCTGTGTGTTTGTCATGGGCCACTCCGCCGCCGACATGGACGCGGTGGGTGCCGCCGTGGGCGTGTGTGCCATTGCCCGCAAGAAGGGAGTGCCCCACTACATCGTCCGGGAGAACGGACCCACCCCTGCCGACCAGCTGTATCGCAAGCTGGAGGGGATGGAGCAGTACAAAGACCTGTTTTTGGACAGCCAACAGACCCTGTTGAAGGCGGACTCCCGGTCTCTGCTGGTGGTGGTGGACACCAACCGGCCCGAGCAGGTGGCAAGCCAGGAGGTGCTCCAGTCCTGCAACAAGGTGGCGGTCATTGACCACCACCGCCGGGCGGCCACCTACATTGAGGGCGGTGCCCTCTATTTCCATGAGCCCTTCGCCTCGTCCACCTGTGAGCTGGTCAGTGAGCTGCTGGGCTATCTCATGGAGCCGGGGGAGCTGCTGCGGGGCGAGGCAGAGGCCATGATGGCAGGGCTGATGCTGGACACCAAAAACTTCACCATGCGCACCGGGGGACGCACCTTCGAGGCCGCCGCCTTCCTGCGCCGGGCCGGAGGAGATACCGGAGAGGTGAAGAAGATGTTCCAGACCGACCTGGCCGACACCGTGGCCAAGTACGACATCATCCAAAACGCATCCATGTACCGGCAGGATATTGCCATCGCGCCGGTGGACCACACCGTCAATCGGGTCACGGCCGCTCAGGCGGCCGATGAGCTGTTGAATATTGCAGGCATCAACACCTCCTTTGTGCTCTATCCCGACGGAGAGCGGGTGGTGGTGTCAGCACGCAGCATCAACGACACCAACGTCCAGGTGATTCTGGAGGCTCTGGGGGGTGGCGGCAACGCCAGTGCCGCCGGTGCCCAGGTTCCCAACCAGACTTTGGAGCAGGTGACCCAATCCCTCATGGCGGCTCTGGATCGGTATTTCAAAACCGATGACCCGGAGGAGATGGGGGACGAGGAGGGGTAATCCCCCCCAAGCAAATCATAGTTTTAGGAGGAATACATCATGAAAGTGATTTTACAACAGGACGTGAAGGGCCACGGCAAGAAAGGCCAGATGGTGGAGGTATCCGACGGGTACGCCCGCAACTTCCTGCTTCCCCGCAAGTTGGCGGTGGAGGCCAGCGCGGAGAACATCAACACCATGAAGATGCAGGATAAGGCCCGCCGTGCCAAGGAGGCCGAGGAGCGGGCCGCCGCCCTGGAGCTGTCCAACCGGCTCAAGGAGTGCCCGGTGAACATCGTGGCCAAGGCTGGCCAGGGCGGCCGTCTGTTTGGCTCGGTCACCAGCAAGGAGATTTCCGAGGCCCTCAAGGAGCAGTACAACATTGACATCAACAAGACCAAGCTGGTTTTGGCAGAGCCCATCGAGGCCTTCGGCACCTACGAGGTCAAGTGCAAGCTGGGTTATGAGATCACTGGTACCATCCGCGTGGTGGTGCAGGAGGGATAAAATCATTCTCGAAAATGCAAGCATTTTCTCGAGGGAATGCAGTCCGCTGCATGCAGCCTTGGGTCAAAGGGCGACCCAAGGCCACACTGGCGGACTGAGAAGTGTATTTTCCCATGCACATGTCCTGGAAAAATACGAGATTTTAATTTATTTTCCCGCCTGCGGGCGGGAAAACTCTGCCGAGGGCTTTGATCGATGCGGGATTCTTAGAGATTCTTGTATGAGTGTGGTCCGTTTTGACAGCCTGAGGGGCAGGATGATCCCCATTATTTCAAACTGGGAGGGATGAAAATGGATGAATTGAATGGCCTGCGGTTGCCCCACTCGGTGGAGGCGGAACAGGCAGTGCTGGGCTCCATGCTCATCGACGACCGGTGTATTCCTGACGTGGTGGCCCGCCTGACCCCCGATGACTTCTATTTGCGCCAGAACCGGGAACTGTATCAGGTGTTGTTCACCATGTTCAACCGCTTTGAGACCATCGATCCGGTGACGGTGCTGGACCGCATGAAGCAGGCGGGGGTGTACGACGAGAACTCCTCGGTGGGCTACCTGCGCCAGCTCATGGAAATCACCCCCACGGCGGCCAACGTCATGGAGTATGTGAACATCGTCTCGGACAAAGCCCTGCTCCGAAGGGTGGGGGAGACCGCCGGAGAGCTGGAGGAGATGGTGCGCAGCGAAAGCGGCACCGCCCAGCAGATTCTGGAGGCCGCCGAGCAGCGTATCTATGCCATCCGCCAGGGCCGTTCCGCCCAAGGCATGGCCCACATCGCCACGGTGATGAGTCAGGTGTGGGAGACCATCAAGGAGCGGCAGGAGAAGGGAGCGGAGTTCCCCGGCATCTCCACCGGCCTCATTGACCTGGATCGCCGCATTTCCGGCTTAAACAACTCGGACTTGCTCATCCTCGCCGCCCGACCCGGCATGGGTAAGACCTCCCTGGCTTTGAACATCGGTCTGGAGGCGGGCAAGCACTCGGGGAAAAGCGTGGCCATCTTCTCCCTGGAAATGAGCCGGGAGCAGCTGGGTCTACGCCTCATCTCCACCGAGTGTCTCATTGACAACAAAAAATTGCTCACCGGACGCATTGTGGGGGAGGAGGAGTGGTCCCGCCTGGCCATGGCGGTGGCCACCCTCAGCCAGGCCAACATCTATATGGACGACGACTCCTCCCTGTCTGTGGCGGACATGAACGCCAAGTGCCGCCGCATCAAGAATTTGGGACTGGTGATTGTGGACTACCTCCAGCTGATGACCTCCGCCGGAGGGCCCACCCGGGCCAGTGACAACCGCCAGCAGATCGTCTCTGACATCTCCCGTTCCATGAAGCTCATGGCCAAGGAACTGAATGTACCGGTCATTTGCCTGTCCCAGCTCTCCCGTGCCAACGAGAGCCGCTCGGCCGGACAACGCCGACCCATGCTCTCCGACCTGCGAGAATCCGGCTCCATTGAGCAGGACGCCGACATCGTCATGTTCATCTACCGGGAGAGCTACTATGAGGACGACACGGAAAATCCCAACGTGGCCGAGTGCATTGTGGCCAAAAACCGTCATGGCGAGACAGGCACCGTCATGCTGGAGTGGCGACCGGAGTTTACCACCTTCCGTAACCTGGCCTACAACTACGACGAAGAGGACTACTGATGGGAGAATGTTTTTCCTACCATCTCCTTGCTCCGGGGGACAAGGTGCTGTGCGCCGTGTCCGGGGGGGCAGATTCCATGTACCTGCTCTGCCGCCTGATGGAGGGGGCGGAGCGGGGCGGCTATCAGGTGGGAGTCGCCCACTACCACCACGGCATCCGGAAAGCATCCGATCAGGAGGAGGACTTTGTCCGCGCCTGGTGTGAAACCCACCACATTCCCCTCCATGTGGGACACGGAGACGTACCCCAAACGGCGGCCCGCCAGGGGCGGGGGATGGAGGAGATAGCCCGGGAGATGCGCTACGCCTTTCTCTATGAAACGGCCCGGCGGGAGGGCTACACCCTCCTTGCCACCGGCCACCACGCCGGGGACAACGCCGAGACGGTGCTCATGCACCTGATTCGGGGCAGCGGACTCAAGGGCCTGGGGGGTATCCCGCCCAGGCGGGGGAGGCTCATTCGCCCCATGCTGGAGGTCACCCGACAGCAGGTGGAGGAGTATTTGAACCGTCACCACGTCCCACATGTGGAGGACGAGAGCAACGCCGACCCCGCCTACACCCGCAATCGGGTGCGCCATGAGGTGCTTCCCTTGCTGGAACGGCTCAACCCCCAGGCGGTGCGCCACATCGCTCAGGCAGCGGCCCGACTGCGGGAGGATGAACAGCTGCTGGACACCTTGGCCCAAGACGTGCCGGGGGTTGCAGTGGAGGGCGAAGGGCTGGAAGTGGATATTCCAGCTTTGCGTACAGCCCCCCGGCCTCTGGCTGTGCGCAAGCTGGCCGGGGCACTCACCGCCCTGGGCATCCACCCCTCCCAGGTGTATCTGGATGGGCTGTTTTCCCTGATGGAGGAGGGACAGAGCGGTTCCCGGCTGGATTTGCCCGGATATGTGGCAGAAAAAAGCTGGAATCGGCTTACCATTGCACCATCTGGACAAAAGAACACCCCCCACCCCGCCACACTGGAGGAGGGGGTCATCCACTGGGGGCCGTGGCGGGTGGAGTGCCGTAAAATGGTATGTCCCCCAGACCCGGGGAAGGGGCTGTGGCTGGCGCTGGGGGACTATGTGCTGCGTCCCCGTCAGGTGGGAGACCGGATGAAATTGTCCAAACGACCCACAAAAACCCTGAAAAAACTCATGATGGAGAAGAAAATTCCCTCCCCTTTGCGTGGCTGCCTTCCCGTGGTGGCCCAGGGGGAGCGGGTGGCAGCGGTGGCATGGCTGGGTGTGGACCAGGATTTTCTGGCCCAGCCCGGACAGGCGGCCCAATATATCACCATAACAAAGGAGAAGGACAACCATGCATGAACATGTGCAATCCATTCTGTATAGCGAAGAGCAGCTGAGACAGCGGGTGAAGGAACTGGGTGCCCAAATTACCGCCGACTACGCCGGGAAGGAGCCGGTGCTGGCCTCCGTGCTCCGGGGTTCCTACATCTTTATGGCCGATCTCACCCGTGCCATTGATCTGCCGGTGACGGTGGACTTTATGGCGGTCTCCTCCTACGGAGCGGGCACCAAGAGCTCCGGTCAGGTGGAGATCAAGAAGGATCTCTCCGACTCCATTGAGGGCCGGGACCTCATCATCGTGGAGGACATTCTGGACTCGGGCAACACCCTGTATTACCTGATGGAAATTTTACGCGCCCGCAAGCCTGCTTCCATCCGCATCTGCACCCTGATGGATAAGCCCGAGCGGCGCACCCAGCCCATTGTGGCCGACTATGTGGGCTTTGCTATCCCCGATGCCTTTGTGGTGGGGTATGGCCTGGACTATGCCGAAAAGTATCGAAATCTGCCCTATGTGGGTATTTTGAAGCCCTCCGTCTACGGTGGAGAGTGAGCCCCAGCCGGGGAAGAAGGAGCTGTTTTCAATTTTGAATCGTGGAAAACAAATTCGCAGCGCCGTGGTGTATGTGGTGTTGGTGCTGCTGCTGGTGTGGAGCTTTGTGGCCTTCCGCAGCACCCAACAGCAGAATTTTGTCACCTACAGCCAGGTGCGCACCTACTTCCTGGAGGAGCAGGTGACTGCCTTCCAGGTGGAGGACAACAAGACCCTGACCTTGCAGCTGAACAACGGGGAAACCCGTTACCACCGCCTGGCGGATGTAGACCTGTTCTACAACGACCTGGGACAGGTCATTGATCAACAGCAGGCAGAGGGCATTTTGAAGGAGTTCAACCTGGAGCCTGCCTATGAGATGCCATTGTGGCTGCAAATCACCATCCCCATTGTGGGAACGGTGGCGGTGGTCATGGTGATCTGGGGCGTGATGGCCATGCGCCAGCAAAATGCCCAGGGCGGCCAGGGCAGCATGAGCCGCTTTGGCAAGGCCCGCACCATCCAGGGAGATGGCAAGGTGAAGGTGACCTTTGCCGACGTGGCAGGCGCCGACGAGGAGAAGGCTGAGCTGCAAGAGCTGGTGGACTTTCTGCGCAACCCCCAAAAATACATCGACCTGGGGGCCCGCATCCCCAAGGGTGTGCTGCTGGTAGGCCCTCCGGGCACCGGTAAGACCCTGCTGGCCAAGGCGGTGGCCGGGGAGGCGGGGGTGAAGTTCCTCTCCATTTCCGGCTCCGACTTTGTGGAGCTGTATGTGGGCGTGGGTGCTTCCCGTGTTCGAGACCTGTTTGACCAGGCGAAGAAGGAATCCCCTGCCATTGTATTCATTGACGAGATCGACGCGGTGGGCCGCCAGCGCGGGGCCGGACTGGGCGGCGGTCACGACGAGCGGGAGCAGACCCTCAACCAGTTGCTGGTGGAGATGGACGGCTTTGCCGCCAACGAGGGGGTCATTGTATTGGCTGCCACCAACCGCCAGGACATTCTCGACCCCGCTCTGCTGCGCCCCGGCCGGTTTGACCGCCAGGTGTATGTGGGCCGCCCCGATATGAAGGGCCGGGAGGAGATTTTGAAGGTCCATGCCCGGCGCAAGCCCCTGGCCGAGGATGTGGATTTGAAGGAAGTGGCCCGGGAGACCACCGGATTTACCGGAGCCGATCTGGAAAACCTGATGAACGAGGCGGCATTGCTGGCCGCCCGGAAAAACCAGCCCTTCCTCACACTGCGGGACATTCAGGAGTCGGTCATCAAGGTGATTGCAGGCCCGGAGAAAAAGAGCCGGGCCCAGATCGAGGAGGATCGGCGCATCACCGCCTATCACGAGGCAGGCCACGCCGTGGTCAGCCACGCCCTGCCCACCCAGGACCCGGTGCATCAAATCACCATTGTTCCCCGGGGGCAGGCCGCCGGCATGACCATCAACCGGCCCCAGGAGGATCGGGGCCATGTGAGCCGTCAGCGTCTGTGCGAGACGCTGTGCACCCTGCTGGGTGGCCGGGCCGCAGAGGCTCACGCTCTGGGCTTTGTGTGCACCGGCGCCATCAGCGACTTGCAGCGGGCCTCCTCCATCGCCCGGGACATGGTCACCAAGTATGGCATGAGCGACAAGCTGGGGATGGTCACCTTCGCCTCGGAGCACGATGAGGTGTTCCTTGGTCGCTCCATGGCCCAGGCCAAGCCTTACTCGGAGGAGACCGCCGCCCTCATTGATGGCGAGGTGAAGGCCCTGCTGGACCAGGCCTATGCCCAGTGCCAGGAAATTTTGAAGCGGGACAGCGACAAGCTGGAGCTGGTGGCCCGCTATCTGCTGGCCTTTGAGACCATGGACGCGGAGACCTTCCAGATGGTGTACGACGATCCCCAGGCCCTGGCCAAACAAATTCCCGCAGAGGAAGTGGAGAAACATGGATGATGAAGTACAGGAGGTTGTCACGCCCCCTGCCAGAACCCAGAAGGATACCTCTCTGGGCTATGAATTGTATCTGAATGTCCGCACCCTGGTGTTTGTGCTGGCGGTTCTCATTCTGGTGTTCACCTTTGTGGTGCGCGTCATTGTGGTCAGCGGCGAGTCCATGGAGAACACCCTTCAGAATGGGGACTCCATGCTGGTGTGGTGCCTGGGCTATACCCCCAAGCAGGGCGACGTGGTGGTGGTCACCCAACGCTCCTACCAAAACGACTCCCTGGTCAAACGTGTAATTGCCACGGAAGGCCAGCGGGTGGACATTGACTACAACACCAGCACCGTCTATGTGGACGGGGAGGCCCTCCAGGAGGACTACATCAAGGAGGCCATGCGGGTGCCGAATTATGGGGAGGGAATCAACCATGTGACGGTGCCGGAAGGGTGCATCTTCGTCATGGGGGACAACCGCAATGACTCCGCCGACAGCCGTTACCCCGACATTGGGATCATTGACACCCGCTGTATCATCGGACGGGCTGTGATGGTACTGTTCCCCTTCCGGGATGTTACCCTGTTGTGATGGAAGGAGAGAAGTGTCATGAACAAGCGTCGAGCTTACAATGTCTACTGGCTGGTGTGGACGGGAGTGATGGCCCTGACGACCGCTGGGGTGAGACTGTGGCAGGAGGCCACCGCCTTTGAGGGAACATATGGATTGCCCATACCGGGAGCCGATGCCAGCGTGGTGCTGGTGTGTGTGCTGATGATTGCAGGAGCCAGTCTGGGTATTTTAGCCGCCAACCAGCCGGTGGTGGCCCCACCCCGTACCCAGACCCGGGGACGGAGATGGGACACGAGCTTTGCTGCCATGGGGGATCACATCTTTCTGGCGCTGATGTGTGCCTCTGCCTTCGGTTCTCTGGCCTCGGTTCCCATGCTCTTTGGCAGAGGCCGCGCCATGTGGAAGGCCTACCAGCTGGCCGTGTCCATGAAAACCTGGAAGGGTGGAGACAACGGCATTTTGAGTATGGCCACGGCGGTGCTGGCCCTGCTGGCATTCTTCGGGTTGCTGCAAATCGGCCGGGAAAGCTACCGGGCGGGGCGAAGAGGAAGGGGCGGCTTCTGGGCGGCTTTGCCCGCCTGCACCGGATGTGGGTGGCTGCTGGACACCTACCGCAACTGCGCTGCAGACCCAGTGCTGTGGGATTATGTGCCTTTGCTGCTGGCGGTGATTGCCGGGATGCTGATGTACATTGATTGGGCAGGTATGTCCTGCGTCGGTGCCCGACCCCGGCGCACGCTGTGGCTGGCGGGAGTGACGGTGGTGTGTTCCTGCGTGGCTCTGGTCTCCCGGCCCGAGACCGGCACCACTTTGCTGCTCATTTCTCAAACGGCGGCCGCTTTGGCCGCCCTGTGGCGCCTGCCCATCAATCTGCAAAACCCGCCGAAGGTGGGATCGCAAGAGAAGCTGACCACCTCGGCGGTTTTGGCCCAAGAGATCGAGATACCCACGGAGAATCAGGAGGAGGATACCCATGTCTGAGAATAAATACTATATTTCTACTGCCATTGCTTACACCTCGGCCAAGCCCCATATCGGCAATACCTATGAAATCGTGTTGGCGGATGCCATTGCCCGCTATAAGCGTATGACTGGTTATGATGTGTACTTCCAGACCGGAACTGACGAGCATGGCCAGAAGATTCAGGAAAAAGCCGAGGCAGCTGGTATTACGCCCCAGGAGTATGTGGACAATGTGGCCGGGGAGATTCATCGTATCTGGGATTTGATGAATACCACGTATGATAAATTTGTCCGTACCTCTGATCCTGAGCACGTGGCCAAGGTACAGAAGATTTTCAAGCGGTTGTATGAGCAGGGAGACATTTACAAGGGAACCTATAAAGGAAAATACTGCACACCCTGCGAGTCCTTCTGGACCGAGTCCCAGTTGGTGGACGGAAAGTGCCCCGACTGCGGCCGGGAGGTGAAGGACGCCGAGGAGGAGGCCTACTTCTTTAAGATGAGCAAGTACGCCGACCGCCTCATGAAGTATATTGAGGAACATCCTGAGTTCATCCAGCCGGAGTCTCGCAAAAATGAGATGATCAACAACTTCCTCAAGCCTGGACTGCAAGATTTGTGCGTGTCCCGCACCTCCTTCACCTGGGGTATCCCTGTGGACTTTGACCCCGGCCACGTGGTGTACGTCTGGCTGGACGCCCTGACCAACTATATCACCTTTTGCGGCTATGACCCCGATGGAAACCACGAGGAGCACTACAAAAAGTTCTGGCCTGCCGACCTGCACCTCATCGGCAAGGATATTGTGCGCTTCCACACCATCTACTGGCCCATTTTCCTCATGGCCCTGGGTGAGCCCCTGCCCAAGCAGGTGTTTGGTCACCCCTGGCTGCTGGTGGGCTCCGGCAAGATGTCCAAGTCCACCGGCAATGTCATCTACGCAGATGACCTGGTGGACCAGTTCGGCGTGGATGCGGTTCGCTATTTCGTGCTCCATGAAATTCCCTTTGCCAATGACGGTGTGATGACTTATGAGCTGCTCATTGAGCGTGTCAATGCAGAATTGGCCAATATTTTGGGTAATCTGGTCAACCGCACCATTGCCATGAACCAGAAGTATTTTGGCGGCAAGGTCATGGCCCCCACCGCTGCTGAGCCTGTGGACGAGGAACTCAAGGCCGTGGCTCTGGCTCTGCCCGGTAAGGTACAGGCCAAGATGGATGAGTTGAAGGTGGCGGATGCCATTGACGAGGTGTTTGCCCTGTTGCGCCGCGCCAACAAGTATATTGACGAGACTATGCCCTGGGCTTTGGCCAAGGACGAGAGCAAGCAGGAGCGGCTGGGCACGGTGCTCTACAATCTGCTGGAGAGCATTCGATTTGCTGCAGTGATGATTCAGCCTTACCTGCCCGAGACTTCTGAGCGTATGCTCCAGCAGCTCAATGTGCCCAATGGTGGGGTGGAGTCCCTGAACTCCTTTGACGGTATGCCCGTGGGCGGCACTCTGGGCCAGGCTGAGATCTTGTTCAACCGCATTGACAAGGAAAAGAAGCTGGCTGAGATCGAGGCTTGGCAGGCTGAGCAGGCCAAGGCCGCTCTCCCCGCCCTGGAGGTGGAGCCCCTCAGTGAGGAGCAGGTGGACTTTGACACCTTCTGCAAGAATGACCTGCGGGCGGTGAAGGTCCTGAACTGCGAGAACGTGAAGAAGAGCAACAAGCTCTTGAAGTTCACCCTGGACGACGGCACCGGAACCCCCCGCCAGATCCTCTCCGGCATCGCCCAGTACTATAAGCCCGAGGAGCTCATGGGCAAGACCCTGGTGGCCATTGTCAACCTGCCCCCCCGCAAGATGATGGGCCAGGAGAGCCAGGGCATGCTCATCTCCGCCGTGCACACCGAGCGTGGCGAGGAGAAGCTGAACCTGCTGATGGTCAGCGA
>CALXDO010000052.1 GCA_944387075.1 uncultured Oscillospiraceae bacterium
ATCCGCAATCCGATGCCGTCCCCCAGGGACACCCCGGCAAAGCCGGCGGCAATGCCCGTGGCGAAGGGGTTGACGGTGGAGCAGATGACACCGGCACCGGCGCCCAGCAGGATCACCGCGATGCCCACCACCGCGTCGTAGCCCGCCGCCTGGAAGATGGGGATCAGCAGCGGGTAAAAGGCCATGGTCTCCTCCCACATGCCATAGCTGGTGCCGCCCAGGCCGAAAAACACCATAAGGATGGGGATGAGCCACTTCTCCCGGCCGCCCAGCAGGGCGATCACATGGCTGACACCGGCATCCACCGCACCCGTGCGCATGACCACACCCAAAAAGCCGCCCACCGTCAGAATGAACACGCACACATCCACAGCGTCATAGAAGCCGTGGAAGGAGGCCAGGATCACATCCCCCACGCCCTGGGGGTTTTGCTCCACCGCGTGGTAGGTGCCGGCCACGGGCACGCCGTCTACATAGTCATACTGTCCCGCCGGCACGAACCAGGTGGCGATGGCCACCAGAATGATGAGGCCAAGCAAAATGGTATAGGCCGTGGGCATTTTGAATTTGGACACGGGGCCCGCCTCCTCTCTTTTTAGCCCAGCGTAGCCACCAAGACGGCCTTGATGGAGTGCATCCGGTTCTCCGCCTCGTCAAACACCACGCTGTGGGGGCCGCGGAACACCTCGTCGGTGACCTCCCGGATGTCCACGCCCTTGTCCTTCCATTCCTTGGCAAGCTTGGTCTCAAAGTCGTGGAAGGAGGGCAGGCAGTGCAGATAGAGTACATTGGGGTTGCCGGTGGCCTTCAGTGTCTCCTCCGTCACTCGGTAGGGGGAGAGAAGCTTGGTGCGCTCGGGGATCAGCGCCTCCTCGCCCATGGAGGCCCAGATGTCACCGTAGATCACGTCCGCGTCCTTCACGTCCGCCATGTTGTCGGTGATCTCAATGAGGCCGCCGGTCTCCCGGGCAGTGGCGAAGGTGCTCTTGACGATCTCCGGGTCCATCTCTTTGGCCAGCTTCTCCGGGCCGATGCCCCCGAAGTGCATGCCCATCTTGGCCGCACCGATCATCCAGGCGTAGCACATATTGTTGCGCACGTCGCCGGGGAACACCACCTTCACGTCCTTGAGGGGCTTGTGGCAGTGCTCCTCAATGGTCATCATGTCCGCCAGGATCTGGGTGGGGTGGTCGGCGTCGGTGAGGCCGTTCCACACCGGCACGCCGGAGTATTTGGCCAGATCCTCCACCACCTTCTGGTCAAAGCCGCGGTACTCGATGCCATCGAAGAAGCGGCCCAGCACCTTGGCGGAGTCCTCCAGGGACTCCTTTTTGCCCATCTGGGAGGAGCCGGAATCCAGGAAGGTGACGTGGGCGCCCTCCTGGGTGGCGGCCACCTCGAAGGAGCAGCGGGTGCGGGTGGAGGTCTTTTCAAACAGCAGCACGATGTGCTTGCCGCGCAAAGCCTCCCCGTACAGCCCCATCTGCCGCTTGGCCTTGAGGGAGTGGCCCAAATCCAGCAAGTAGCGGATCTCCTGGGCGGAGAGATCCATAAGGGTGAGGAAGGATTTGCCTTTCAGATTGACTGCCATCGTTGTGGTCTCCTTTGCAAAAAAATTAGAGTGGGCCCCGTACCAGGGGCATGGTCATGCACCGGGGGCCGCCGCGGCCCCGGGATAGCTCGCTGCTGGGAATGGTGAGCACCTCAATGCCTGCCTCCTCCATCACCCGATTGGTGACGTAATTCCGGGAGTAGGCCACCACCCGCCCGGGTGCCAGGCAGAAGGTGTTGGAGCCGTCATTCCACTGCTCCCGGGCGGCGTCAATCACCGACCCGCCTCCGCACTTGATGAGGGTGACAGTGTCCAGCTTCAGATGCTCTTTGAGGATGTTTTCCAGGCTGTCCTCCTCCTCGGTGATGGTCAGGTGATCCTCTTCCAGCTCCAGCACAAACAGGCGCAGATGGGAGGAGATGCCGGGGTGCATGGTGAACTTATCCACATCCACCATGGTGAACACGGTGTCCAAGTGCATAAAGGCCCGGTTTTTGGGGATGTCAAAGGCCAACACTTTGGAAAAACCCACCTCGGGTGAGAGAAGCCGCTTGGCCAGCTGTTCAATGGCCCAGGGCTGGGTGCGCTGGGAGATGCCAATGGCCACCACCTGGGGGGAGAGCACCAGAATGTCCCCGCCCTCCATGGAGCCCTCGGCGGTGCGGTCGTAGTACACCGGGGTATCGCGGTACTGGGGGTGGTGGGCAAAGATATATTTGGCAAAGAGAGTCTCCCGCTGCCGGGTGACCGTGTGCATCCGGTGAATGGTCACGCCGTGGCCTATGGCGGCAAAGGGGTCCCGGGTAAAGTACAGATTGGGAATGGGGTCCAGGACGAAGGGATAGTAGTCGTCCAGGTAGTCGGTGAGGTTTTTCCGCCCGTACCCCCGCACTTGGGCCTTGCGAAGCCCTGCCATCATGGCGGATACCATGTTGTGGGTGGACATGGAGAGAAAATGGTCGGCAATCATGGCGGTGCGCTTTCTCCCTCGCACCCCCGCCTCGGCAATATACTCGCCCACAAACTGCTCCTTCACCGCCTGGTCGGTGAGGGACTCCGCCACCAGGTCGGTGAGGTATACCACCTCTGCCCCGTGCTCCCGCAGCAGCTGACAGAAGGCGTCGTGCTCCTCTTGGGCAATTTTCAGGTAGGGGATGTCGTCAAAGAGCAGACGCTCCAGATATTCGGGCATCAGATTTTCCAGCTCCCCCCCGGGGCGGTGGAGCAGCACCCGCTTCAAGGGGCCAATTTCGCTTTTGATCTCAATGGCCGGCTGACCCATGCAATCACTCCTTTGAATTTCATTTTCATGGTTACTCTGTCCAAAAGGAGAAAAAGTATGCAAAAAAATTCCTGTGACGCTGATTTTCAGCGTCACAGGAAGAAAAGAATTTTTGAGGGAATGTCCCAGTTGTGGCATCAACGGCGACGACGACGGACCATGACGACGGCAACCACAGCCAGGGCACACACGCACACCACCAGGATGCCGACATACAGCGTCAGATTGCTGTTATCGCCGGTCTGGGGGACGGAACTGCTCCCCTGATCCACCGCCACGTTGGCCAGCACATAGGTGCTGAAGTGGGTGAGGTTGGCGGTGACGGTGTTGGCGTCTCGGTTGACCGTGATGGGAACGTCCTCCCGGGAGCCGTCCTCTGCCACATAGAACATTTTCAGGTTATCTGCGGACAGGTTGGCGGGGATTTGGAAGGTCATCTGCACGGCACTGGTGGGCTGAACCGGCTTACCGTCCAGCATGGCGGTGATTTCCAGAATGGACACATGGTTCATGTCAGCCACCACATTCTTCAGAGCCTGCTCCACACGGGTGTAGATGGTGCCGTTCTCCACGGGGTCCACCGTAATAACCGTGTTGGAGACAAACACCTCTTGGGCGTTGCCCACGGAGATCTGGACCTTGGAGTTGTTGTCCACCATGATACCCTGCTCAGGCTTCTGGGTGGGAGGCACATAGTTGGGATCTTTGGCGCCGCACACGGTGCACACGCCGTTCTCATAGTGGTGCCCGGTGGCGGGAACGGTCTCGTCCCGGGTCTCACCGCAGACGGTGCAGGTATAGCGGGTGGTTCCAGTCTCGGTACAGGTGGGAGCGGTGACCACAGTGCCCTTGTCCCAGGTATGCCCGGTGGCGGGGACGGTCTCGTCCCGGGTCTCACCGCAGACGGTGCAGGTGTAGCGGGTGGTCCCGGTCTCGGTGCAGGTGGGAGCGGTGACCACCGTGCCCTCGTCCCAGGTGTGTCCCGTGGCGGGGACGGTCTCGTCCCGGGTCTCACCG
>CALXDO010000053.1 GCA_944387075.1 uncultured Oscillospiraceae bacterium
AACTCCCGGGTGCGGAAGGTGAAGTTGCCGGGGGTGATCTCGTTGCGGAAGGACTTGCCGATCTGGCACACGCCGAAGGGCAGCTTGCGGCGGGTGGTGCGCTGGACGTTCTGGAAGTTGACGAAAATGCCCTGGGCGGTCTCGGGGCGCAGGTACACGGTGTTCTTGGCGTCCTCGGTGACCCCCTGGAAGGTCTTGAACATCAGGTTGAACTGACGGATGTCGGTCCAGTTGTGCTTGCCGCAGGAGGGGCAGGGAATCTGGTGCTCGTCCACAAAGGCCTTCATTTCCGCCTGGCTCATGGCGTCCACCGGCTTGCCCAGCTCAAAGCCATTGGCCTGGCACCAGTCCTCGATGACCTTGTCGGCACGGAACCGCTCCTTGCACTCTTTGCAGTCCATGAGGGGGTCGGAGAAGCCGCCCACATGGCCGGAGGCCACCCACACCTGGGGATTCATCAAAATGGCGCAGTCCAGACCCACGTTGTAGGGGTTCTCCTGGACAAACTTCTTCCACCAGGCCTTCTTGACGTTGTTTTTCAGCTCCACACCAAGGGGGCCGTAGTCCCAGGTGTTGGCCAGACCGCCGTAGATCTCAGAGCCGGAGAAGATAAAGCCGCGGCCCTTACAGAGATTGCCGATCTTTTCCATGGTTTTCTCGGTGTTCTTCATGTATGACACTCCTTCATTCGTTGGTTGCTGACCCAAGAAATAAGAAACGCCCTGAGCCAGCGGCTCAGGGCGAACAAAATGTCCGTGGTTCCACCTGAATTCGCACAGGTTGTGCGCACTCTCACCCGATAACGGCGGGGGCCGGTGACGCCTACTGGGTTTCCCGTTGGGGTCACAGCTCAGGAGGGCCTTCCCACAGGGCGAAGGTGAGGATTTGCACCAACCATCCTCTCTCTTCAAACCTTTCATACCTGGGTACTTATCTCCGTCTTTGCTGGTAATGGTCACTGTATCACGTTTTTTTCCAGGTGTCAAGGCGACAATTGTCCCAAAATTGGGGTGCTCACCTGTTCCCCGTACAGGGTGTCGTCCAGCAGGGTGCTCAGCAGCCGCAGCTTCTCCCCGTCCTCCCCGTCGTCGGGGGGCATGTAGGACAGGGTGCCGTCCTGGGCCAGGCCGTACACCCAGGTGTCGTTGAGCCGGGTGTGGGACAGGTTTTGCAGCAGCTTCCAGTACACCGGCTTTTCTGCACCGGCCAGATTGAGCAAATCCACCCCCAGGTAGTTGGTGCCCCGGTCCACGGTGTCCCCGGGCTGGCCGGGCAGGTAGTCGGGATCGTTGGACCAGATGAGGTAGTCGGTGGAGTATAGCTCCTTCATCTCCTGGGCCGACCAGCGGCTGTAGTCCGCCGAGCACATCCCCAGCTTGGAGTACACCGTGCCCCCGTCCGTGAGGCCCACGCCGGGGCGGTGGTCGCCGAAAAAGACGATGATGGTGGGCTCTTCCTGGTCCCGGAAGTAGTCGGCCAGCTGCCCCAAAGCCTCACTGGCATCGTGGGTGCCCTGGCACACGGCCTGGAGCATCTCCTGGGACTGCCCGGTCAGCTGGGACTGGAAGGACACCGTCAACTCCTGGCTGGTATACTTCGCGCTGTCATAGGGGGCGTGGTTTTCCATGGAGATGCCATAGAGGAATTGGGGGCCGTTTCCCTTCCCCTGCTCATACAGATCCACCAGCAGCGTGGAGAGGTAGGAGTCCGAGTAGAAGCTGCCCTGCCGCTGCCCCTCCAAATAGGCCGGGTCGGCGGCCTGGGGGTCGATGGCGGCAAAGTCCCCCTGGAAATAGGTCTGGTCAAAGCCCATGGCCTGGAACATGGGGGTGCGGTGATAGATGGAGTCGTCGTACATGTGCACCATGGCGGTGGAGTAGCCATTGTCCCGCAGCACCGAGGGCACCGAGGGCAGACGGGAGAACACCTGGGGGTCCATGTTGTACAGATCTTCCCCCCACAAAAGGCCGGTGTTCATGCCGGTGAGAATCTCCAACTCAATGTTGCAGGTGCCATATCCTAAACTGCGGGTATAAAAAGTGCCAGATACTCCTTCTTGTTGTAGGGTGTGGAAGGCGGAAAGGGGGTCTTGGTCGAAGGTGACCCCGGGCAGACCGGTGACGTCGAAGAAGGACTCGGAGAGGATGAGAATGACGTTGGGCGGTTGGGCCACGGCGGTGTCGCTCTCCTGCGCGGCCAGTTCCACCGCCTGCTGAGAGGCCTGTTCCAGTTCCTCCTGGGTGGCACCGCCCTCGTGAAGGGCCATGTACACCTGGTTGGAGACACCCCGCCACAGACCCAGCAGTACCCCGGTCTCCCGGTTCACCGAGGCCTGGGACAGCTTTTGGTCAATGCCCACCCCCAAGGGGGAGAAGATCAGGGGGTTGGCCAGAATTCCATACACCAGCACCAGGGCAGCGGCGCACCCCGCGCCGGCCCACAGGCTGGGCTTACGCTCCAGCCGGACCGGGTAGAACAGCAGCGTCACCGCGGCCAGCCACACCACCAGAAACAGAATGCACCCCACACTCAGGGGGGAGAAATGGAGGGAGGAGGCATTGAGCTCCGTGATGTCCCCCAGCTGGTCAATGAGGAGAAAATCCTGCACCGTCAGGGGCACCGAGGTGATGAGGGCTTTGAAGTAGCTGCTAAACACCATAATGGTGGGGCATACCGCGGTGATGATGGCCCCCGCGGCCAGGGAGCGGGAGAAAAAGGCGATGATCCCGGTGAGCAGGGCCAGCAGCCCCACCGTCCACCAAAACCAGCCGGCGGTGAGGGCGGAGGGGATGGAGGCCAGGCTCTGGTGGACAATGACCCGGGAGGCCAGAGCCACCACCAGGGCGTGAAGCACGACCATGACCGGCAGGACCACACGGGCACCGCCGCAGCGGCGGAGCAGGGTCTGGCGCAGGTTGGCGGCAGTATGTAGCATGAGTGGTATCTCCTTCCATAAAACGACCCGAAAGGGACGAGAATACACAATGGATACACTCTATCATATGCAACGGTGGCTGTCAATGTGAAAGACAAGCCGTCCCAGGGGCGGGGGCAGAGATGTCCTTCTATCTTGTTTTACCATGGGTTTCATGATATAATACTACGTTATGAAATTTAGAACATTGGAGGACTCCCCATGGAGAGAACAACCCCCGTCATCCCCGCTCAGGACGTTGCCCGACAGCGGGAATATTGCCAGGAAATCCGGGCCATCAACGCGCAGCTGTCCACCCCGCCCCTGGCCTTTGTGGACACCTATGGGTGCCAGCAAAACGAGGCCGACTCGGAGCTGCTGCGGGGCATGCTGTGCGAGATGGGCTATGAGATCACCGACACCGGCGAGCATGCCGACCTCATTCTCATCAACACCTGCGCCATCCGGGAGCACGCCGAGCAGCGGGTGTTTGGCAACGTGGGCGCGCTGGTCCACGGAAAGCGGCGCAATCCCAATCAGATCATCTGCCTGTGCGGCTGCATGGCCCAGGAACCCCATGTGGTGGAGCGGCTGCGCCAGTCCTACCAGCATGTAGATCTGGTGTTTGGCCCCCAGGTGCTGTGGCGGTTCCCCGAGTTTATGCGCCGCATCTATCTGCGCCGGGGCCGGGTCTTTGAGACCGAGCCCGCCCAGGGCGCCATTGCCGAGGGATTGCCGGTGCGCCGTTCGGGCAAAATCAAGGCATGGGTGTCCATCATGTACGGCTGCAACAACTTCTGCACCTACTGCATTGTCCCCTACACCCGGGGCCGGGAGCGCAGCCGGGAGCCGGAGATCATTTTGAACGAAATCCGTCAACTGGTGGCGGAGGGGTACAAGGACATCACCCTGCTGGGCCAGAACGTCAACTCCTACGGCAAGGATTTGGGTACCGGCATGGACTTCCCCACCCTTCTGGAGCGGGCCAACGACATCGAAGGGGAATTTTTTCTCCTCTTCATGACCAGCCACCCCAAGGATGCCACGGAAAAGCTCTTTGACGTGATGGCCAAGTGTGAAAAGGTGGCCCCCTGCATCCACCTGCCCTTCCAGTCCGGCAACACCCGGGTTTTGCAGGCCATGAACCGCCGCTACACTCGGGAGCAGTACCTGGAGAAGGTGAAGGCTCTGCGGGAGCGCATCCCCAACGTGGTGCTCACCAGTGACGTCATCGTGGGCTTCCCCGGGGAGACCACCCCCGAGTTTGAGGACACCCTGTCCCTCATTGAGGAAGTGCGCTACGATGCTCTGTTCACCTTCATCTACTCCCCCCGCAAGGGGACGCCTGCCGCCGAGATGGAGGACCCCATGAGCAAGGAGGAGAAATCCGCCAACTTCAACCGGCTGGTGGAGGCCCAAAACCGCATTTCTCTGGAAAAACACCAGGCCTATATCGGCACCACCCAGCACTGTCTGGTGGATGGGCTCAGCGAGGACCCCCGCAACAACCTCAATGCCCGCACACCCGGGGGCCGTCTGGTGCACCTCAACGGGGATGAGAGCCTGGTGGGACAATTTGTGGACGTGAAAATCACCGACTGCTCCACCTGGGCCCTGTTCGGGGAGCTTTTGTAAGGCCCAGGGCTGCACCCAGCCATGACGGAGAGGATGGACCGCCACCCTTTCCCGTCAACCCCTCCGTCAGCCCAGCGGCTGACCGTTCCCCAATGAAAGGGGAGCCGTAGAGACTCTTGGAAAGAAGGTGGTGCCCATGACCCGCCGGGATATAACCGTAAAAATCCTAGCCTACGGCATTACACTGTTGCTGCTGGCTGTGGTGAATTATGATGTGCTGCCCCTCACCCCCCTGCCCATCCCGCTGCTTATGCCCCTGTGTGCCGTGGCCGGGGGCTGCCTGGAGGGTGCCCGGTTCGGAGCGGGCCTGGGGGCAGCGGCTGGGCTCTTTCAGACCGCCCTGGGCCATGGGGGCTGGGGCGACGTGGCACTTTTGTGCATCGTGGGCTGGCTGTGCGGCCTGCTGGGCCAATATGTGCTGCGGCAGGACCTGTGGGGCCACATCATCTGCTGTGTGGTGCTGGTGGGCCTGTGGGAGGCGATCCAGCTTCTAACCTTATGGGGCGAAGGCGCGGCCCCGCTGCGGGCGCTGCTCCCCCTGGCAGGGGGCGAGGCCCTGTGTACCCTGGTGTGGGCGTTTCCCATCTACGGCCTGAACCGGTTTTGCTGTATCCACTACGGAAGGATATATCATGAGTGAAGGTTTGGGGACATAGGAAATTTTGATTTTTTTTCCGTCTGAGACGGGAAAACTCTGCCAAAGATTTATGGAATGTCTTTGCGACGGAAGGAACGAACATGAGTAGATTTGTCGATTTTTATTCCAATCACAAAAAAGAGGACCACACCGAGGATGAGGGGCACCGCATGCGGGTCCGCTCCACCTTGATGGTGGTGTTTTTTGCCTGCCTGCTCCTGGGCTTTTTTACCATCCTCTACCAATTGCAGGTGGTGGACGGGGAGCAATGGCGCGCCAACGCCAACTACAACATCACCCAATCCGAGACGGTGGATGGGGTGCGGGGGGAGATCCTGGACCGGTATGGCCGGGTGTTGGTGTCCAACACGCTGGGCTATTCTGTGGAGCTGGACACCTCGGCGATGGGGGATCACACCAATGAGATTCTCTCCCAACTGCTGGCCCTGTGCCAGAAAGAGGGGGTGGAGTGGACCGATTCCCTGCCCATCTCCAAGGAAGCCCCCTGGACGTATACGAAAGAGGAAAATCTCTTTGCCTATCGCTCCCAGGGGGAGGATGGGGAGACCAAAATCGTCTCCACTCAGCTGGGCCAGCTGGCGGAGGAGTACGGCTGGGTGAAACATGCCGCTTCTGCCAACCTCACCGCCCAGGCGCTGCTGGAGGCCATGTGTGAGAGCTTCGATGTGGAGAACCAGGAGATGACCACCCAAGTGCGGCAGCTGCTGGGGGTGCTCTATGAGGTGGCATTGCGCCAAAAGCAGATCACCTACAGCACCTATACCTTTGCCACTGACGTGTCCATCTCCTTCATCACCCAGGTCAAGGAGCTGGGGCTGCCTGGGGTGTCCATCGTCACCTCCACCAGCCGGGAGTACAACACCAATGCTGCGGCCCATGTACTGGGACGAGTGGGGCTGATCAGTGCCGAGGAGTGGCCCACCTATCAGGGCTTGAACTATCCCATGAACGCCTATGTGGGAAAGGATGGGGTGGAATTGGCCTTTGAGTCCTACCTCCACGGCAGCAGCGGCACCCGCCTGCTGGAGACGGATGAAAACGGGGCGGTCATCAGCCAGCAGTGGCAGACCGAGCCGGAGCCGGGCAACCATGTGGTGCTCACCCTGGACCGTGCGCTGCAAGCCCACACTGAGCAGCTGTTGGGGGATTTTGTGTCCGGCCTGTCCGACCCCGCCGGCGCCGCCGCCGTGATGGTGGATATGTCGGGAGGGGTGCTGGCCTTGGCCTCCTACCCCACCTACGACCTGTCCACCTACTCGGAGGATTACAACGACCTGCTCAACGACCCGGCCAAGCCCCTGCTCAACCGGGCCACCCAGGGTGTGTACGCCCCTGGCTCCATCTTTAAGATGGTTACCGCCGTGGGCGGGCTGTCCGAGGGGCTCATCACCCCTTCCAGCACCACCTACTGCTCCGGTATTTACACCTATTACCCGGACTACCACCCTGTGTGCTGGATCTACACCAGCACCCGTGGGAACCACGGCACCGAGACCGTCAGCGAGGCCATCAAGGATTCGTGCAACATCTTCTTCTATGACCTGGGCCGCCGCCTGGGCATCGACAAGCTGGACGAGTACGCCACCGCCTTCGGTCTGGGCCAGTATACCGGCATTGAGCTGCCCGAGTCCAAGGGCACCGTGGCAGGTCCTGCCGCCACCGAGGCCGCAGGCGGGGTGTGGTACGCCGGTAAGACCCTGTCGGCGGCCATCGGCCAGGACAGCAACCAGTTCACCCCCATCCAGCTGGCCAACTATGTGGCCACCCTGGTCAACGGGGGAAACCGCTACGAGACCCACCTGCTCAAAGAGGTCAAATCCAGCGACTACACCAAGGTGGTGTACGAGTATGAGCCCCAGCTGAAGGCCACCATCGACATCGACCCCGAAGATTTGGCGGCGGTGAAGAAGGGCATGTATGACCTGTCCCAGACTGCCTCCATGGCCCCGTATTTCTCCAAACTGCCTGTGACGGTGGGCTGTAAGACGGGTACCGCCGAGGTCACCGGCAGCGACGCCACCGCCACCTTTGTCTGCTTTGCTCCCTTTGACAATCCCCAGGTGGCTCTGTGTCTGGTGGCGGAGAAGGGTTCCGCCGGCGGCAACCTGGCGGCCCTGGCTGCCTCCATGCTGGAGCAGTACTTTTCCGCTGAGGACAACTTGGGTGTCTCCAACCAGGAAAACACCCTGCTGCATTAACATTCTTCCACAGGGAGGGAACTTCCGTTGACCCCTACGCAAAATGATTTTTCCCAGGGCTCCATGTCCAAAAACATCCTCTCCATCGCCATTCCCATGACGGTGGCGCAAGTGGTCAACATTCTCTACTCCCTGGTGGATCGCATGTATATCGGCCACATTCCCGGGGTGGGTCACACCAGCCTCACCGGCATGGGGCTGACCCTTCCCCTCATCACCATTGTGCTGGCCTTTGCCAATCTGGGCGGCATGGGCGGCAGCCCCCTGTGCTCCATCTACCGGGGTCAGGGGGAAAACCAGCAGGCCAGTACCGTGATGGGGAATACCCTTACCCTGCTGCTGTGCTTCGGATTTGTCATTCCCCTGCTCACTCTGCCCTTTTTGAACCCCATTTTGGTGGCCTTTGGAGCCAGTGACGCCACCCTTCCCTACGCCCGGGACTACATCCTCATCTACCTGCTGGGCACCCCCTTTGTCACCGTGGGGTTGGGGATGAACCCCTTTATCAATGCCCAGGGCTTTGGAAACAAAGGCATGCTCACCGTCATGCTGGGGGCGGTGGTGAATTTGGTGCTGGACCCTATTTTGATCTACGGACTAAATATGGGGGTGAAGGGAGCGGCCCTGGCCACCATCCTGGCCCAGGCCTGCTCAGCAGCTTGGGTGCTGTGCTTTCTCACCGGGAAGAGCTCCCTGCTCCCTCTGCGCCCCAGCCATATGCGCCCCCAGTGGGCATATCTGCGTCGCATTATCTCCCTGGGCCTGTCCGGCTTCTTTACCAGTCTGACCAACTCTCTGGTGCAAATTGTGTGCAACAAGGTGCTCCACATCTACGGCGGCGACCTGTATGTGGGAGTTATGACCATCATCAACTCCCTGCGGGAGGTCACCTTCATGCTGGTGCAGGGCTTTGGCAGCGGGGTGCAGCCGGTACTGGGCTACAACTACGGGGCCCGTGCGTACAAGCGGGTGTGTTCCGGCATCCGCTTTGCCGTGGCGGTCACCGTGGGCTATGCGGCGTTGATCTGGCTGGTGAACATGACCATCCCGGGTCTGCTCATCCGCATCTTCAACAACAATTCCCAGATGTTGGCTGCGGGGGTGCCTGCCCTGCGGGTGTACTTCTCCATGTTTGTCTTTATGGCGCTGATGATCTCCAGCCAGTCCATCTTTGTGGGGCTGGGACAGGCCAAGAAGTCCATTTTCTTCTCCATCCTGCGCAAAGCGGTGATCAATGCCCCGCTCACGGTGCTGCTGGCTTTCCTGTGGGGGGTGAACGGGGTGTTCGTTGCCGAGGCGGTGTCCCAGTTTGTGTGCGGCCTACTCTGTTTCCTCACCATGTACCGCACCGTGTACCGTCCTCTCTCTCATGGTCACAATTTTGCCGGGGCGGTATAGGGGGATTTCCACAGCTTCCACAACTTCCACAAAGTTTTCCACAGCCTGCGGAAAACACAAGGACACCTCTCCGAAAAACCGTCGGAAAGGTGTCCTATTTTTGCATATTACCACAAATTACACCAGGTTCTGGGCTTTTTCCAAATCCTCCGGCGTGTCCACACTGTGGAAGGCAGCGGCGCCCTCCAGGGGGATGTACACGGTGTTGGCCCAGTTGAGCAGGTTGCGGATGTCGTAGTCCCCGTTGAGCATCATGGTCTCGGCAAAGGACATGCAGCGTTTGCGGTACAGGCCAAACAGGGGCTGGGGCACCCCGTTGACGGTGTAGACACAGGCGTCGGCTCCGCCGATGGCGTCGCACAGCACATCGGCCTGGGCGGGAGTGAGGAAGGGGAAGTTGACCCCCACCAGCAGCATCCAGGAGGTGGTGCAGGCCCGCAGACCGGCGTGGAGACCGGCCAGAGGCCCCCGGTCGGGGTAAATATCTGCCACCGCCATGGTGCCTTCGGGGGCCAGATCTTTCCGCTCCGGGGCACCCACAGACAGCTGTACGCCGCAGCCATAATCTTTCCAGGTGTCTACCGCCCGCTCCAGCAGAGTTTTGCCGCCCAGAGTCACCAGGGCTTTATCGGTGCCCATCCGTTTGGAGGGACCGCCTAACATAATCTGAACCGTAAGTTCGCTTTTTTTCATTGGGAATAACCTCCCGTGGGCAAGAGTAATTATAAGAACAGTATAGCACACCCGGGCCGGGTGTGCTATACCAAATTTGTGAAAATTTACAGTTTTGCGCCCTTCAGAAAGAGACTCCCACCCGGGAGGGCGTGGCGCTCCTTGGACGGCCCTGCAGCGTCCCCACCCAGCCCGGGTGGATGCAGAAGATAAATCCCCCCTCTGCCTGCCCCAGGGCAGACAGAAGGGGGTGTAACTTACAGAACCTTGGATAGAAACTCCACTGTGCGGGGGTGCTGGGGGTGGGCAAAGAACTCCTGGGGCCTGTTCTCCTCCAGGATGTGTCCGCCGTCCATGAACAGGATTCGGCTGCCCACCTCTCGGGCAAAGCCCATCTCGTGGGTGACCACCACCATGGTCATGCCCTCGTCGGCCAGTTGGCGCATCACGTCCAGCACCTCCCCCACCATCTCAGGGTCCAGGGCAGAGGTGGGCTCATCGAAGAGCATCACTTTGGGGCGCATGGCCAGGGCGCGCACAATGGCAATGCGCTGTTTTTGACCGCCGGAGAGCTGGTTGGGGTAGGCGTCTGCTTTGTCCTCCAGCCCCACCCGGCGCAGCAGCTGGGTGGCGGTGTCGTCCGCCTCCTGCTGGCTCATCTTCTTGGTGCGCACCGGGGCCAGGGTGATGTTTTTCCGGATGGTCATGTTGGGAAACAGGTTGAAGTGCTGGAATACCATGCCCATGTGCTGCCGCACCGTGTCAATGTCACACTTGGGGGCGGTGATGTCCACCCCGTCAAAGGTGATGGTGCCGGAGGTGGGCGTCTCCAGCAGGTTCAGACAGCGCAGGAAGGTGGACTTGCCTGACCCCGAGGGGCCCAGCACCACCACCTTCTCCCCGGGGTGAATGTGCTGGCTCAGGTCGTCCAGCACCAAGTGCTTGCCGAAAGACTTGGATAAGTTTTTAACGTCGATCACTTTGACGCAGCCTCCTTTCCAGCTTGCCCTGGAGCCAGGTGAGCACCACCACAATACACAGATACATCACCGCAATGCCGATGTAGGGGGGCATGTAGTCGAAGGTGCGGCCGCCGATGGTGGCGGCGTAGTACACCAGCTCCATACCGCCAATGGCCTGTACCAGGGAGGTGTCTTTGAACAGGGTAATCATCTCATTGCCCAGGGAGGGCAGAATGTTTTTGAACGCCTGGGGGATGACGATAAAGCGCATGGTGTCCAGATAGCCCAGGCCCAGAGAACGGCCCGCCTCCATTTGGCCCCCGTCCACGCTCATCAGGCCGCCCCGGACGATCTCCGCCACATAGGCCCCCGAGTTGATGCCCAGGCCGATGATACCCACCAGAATCTTGTCCCGGATGTTGGGGAAGATGACAAAGGTCCAGATCAGCAGCTGCACCATCATGGGGGTGCCTCGGATGACGGTGGTGTAAACCTGGCACACCACATTCAGGATGCTCAACAGGGGATTTCTCCGCCGCTCGGCCCGCTGCTGGTGGTGAGCGGTGCGCACCACCGCCACCACTACGCCGAGAATGACGCCGATCACCAGGGCTGCGGCCATCATCTCCAGGGTGCGGCCCAACCCCTGCAAATACAGCTTCCATCGGTCTGCTTCGATAAAGGCACGATAAAAGCGTGGGCCAAGCTCATTCAGCCAGTCCACCAGACCAGAAAACATCATACATGCTCCTTTCCTACACACAGAAAAAAGGGCGGCACAGGGGGCCGCCCTTCTTCGATTCCTGTCTTACTCTGCCACAATGTACTTGTCTACGATGGACTGGACGGTGCCGTCCTGGATCAGCTCCTTCAAAGCGCCGTTGACGGCGTCCAGCAGCGGGGTGTTGCCCTTGTCTACGCCGATGGCGTAGTCCTCCACGGCAAACTCGGTGTCCAGGATCTTCAGGCCCTCGTTGGCAGCAACAAAGGACTTGGCGGGTTCGTTGTCGATGACCACGGCATCCACCTGGTCGTTCATCAGGGCCATGACAGCCAGAGCGCCGCTGTCATAGGCGGTGACATGATCCTCGCCGTAACCATTCTCCTCCACGGGAGCGGAGCAGTAGATGTAGCCGGTGGTGCCCTTCTGGGTGCCGATCATCTCCGCGTTGGCCAGATCGTCCACGGTCTGGATGGGAGAGCCCTCCTTGACGATGATGACCTGGACCCCGGTGGCGTAGCTATCGGAGAAGTCCATCACCGCCAGACGCTCCTCGTTGACGGTGACGCCTGCCATGACGATGTCGCTCTGACCGGTCTGGACGGCGGTGAGGGCAGCGTCAAAGCCCATGTCGTCGATGACCAGTTCCAGGCCCAGCTTTTCGGCGATGGCCTGGGCCACCTCCACGTCGATGCCCTCAAAACCGCCGTCGTCGGTGGTCATCTCATAGGGGGGGAACTGGGCGTTGGTGGACATGTGCAGCTTGCCGCTCTCCACCGTGTTCAGGCCGGACTCGTTGGCCCCTTTCTTGCTGTCGCCGGAGCAGGCGGCCAGGGAGGCCACCATACCCAGGGCAAGGCCCAGGGCGGCGATCTTGTTCCAAACTTTCATATTCCTTCTTCTCCTCATATCCATTCACAACATGCCCCGTTGGGGGCGGCTTGTTGCAATAATTATACTGCCAAAATGAATATAATGCAAGAGAGAGCTGGGATATTCCCAATATTTATCCAATTTGACTGAATGAATATGAATGAATATACATTTTTATGCAAGATTTCCGTATATTCTGTCAATCCAAGGCCAGTCCCAGGTAGCCTCGTCCCAGTTGCTTCCAGATAAGAGGGGGCTGCCGAAGCCACCGCATGGCGCCAAAGGGAATCCCATCGGCCCGTCCGCAGGGGGTGCGCAGTTCCCCGGCGCCGCCGCACAGATGGGAGACCAGGCGGCTTCCCGCCTCCTCGTCACCGGGGAGGGCCAGCAGTTCCTTGACGATGTGGTGCTCGCCCCAGTCCTCCACCACGGCGCAGGCTGGTCCGTGGGTCAGTTCCAAACGGTAGAGGGTGCCGTGCAGCTGCTCCTCAAACCCCACCTGACCGGGGGTGTGGACGATGTGGGGGATGCCGCCCAGCAATTCCTCCCGCAGGGATACGTATTCCTGGGGGGAAATTTGGGAGGCCTGTCCCGGCGTGGGGGCGGGCAGCGGGAGACGGCGGTGGTAAAAGGCGGGGGTGAAGCCGTTTTTCCCAAAGAAGTCAAAGAGAGAGGGCTGGGCAGGCACGGTGCACACAAAGTCCAGGCCCTGTTGCGCGGTGGACAGGGCGGCGTAGTCGATGAGTTGGGCGGCGCAGCCCTTGCCCCGGGCCTCCGGGTGGGTGGCCAGGGCGTAGAGGTAGGTGCCCCGGCATGCGGTTCCGCCGGCAAAGGCCAGATCGACGGGGGTGAGCACCAGCATACTCTCCACCCTGCCCTCCTCCACCAGCACCAGGGGGCCCTGGGGGGCACACTGGGCGTAAAATACCTCTTGGGCCTGGGGGGTGTCCCCAAACACCTGCTGCCACAGCTGGTGAGCCTGTTCCCGCTCAGAGGGCAGGGCCAATCTGCACTCAGCCATGGGAGGCCTCCCGCACGGTATACTTCTCCAGCAGAATCTCGGGGTAGTAGGACAGCTTGGCCTTTCGCAGCCCCTCCAGCCCCATGTCGTCCTCCCGGTTGAGCCACTTCACCTCGGGGTGACGCTCCCGCACCATGCGGGCCATCTCCCGGGCGATGGTGGGATAGGAACCCTGGATGTCGGCAAAGGCCTTTTCAAAGTGCACATTGAAGCACTCAGGGGTGGTGAGACTGCCCAGGGAGAAGGCCACGGGGCGGCCACCGGCGGTGATGACGCCGCCCTCCATCTCCAGGGCCTCCATGTGGTACAACGCCTCAATGACGGCCACCGTCTCGTAGCTCAGGCTCTTGTCCTGGTTGGCGTCCTTCAAATTGGCCCACTCCTTCTCCATCTCCAAACACAGGTGGAAATTGTCCCGGGTGATGGGGTGGAACATCCAATCCGGGTTGTTGTCGTCAAAACGGCGGATGTGGTTGCGCTTTTGGTGCAGCTTCTTGCCGGGCAGGTCCGCCATTTTGTCGATGTCATAGATATAGTCGAAGCTGTCCCGATCCTCCTCAAAGGTGAACCGGCCGGGGAACTCCGCCTCCAGCCGTTCCCGCTGCTCGGGGGTGACGCATACCATGGTCAGAGGGACGCCCAGAGTCTTGCCGTTCTCCTCCATCACTTGCAAGGCAGGCTCCAGGGGGCCTGTCCCCGGGGGGAAGAGGAAGCTCTCGCCCAGCCCGCCCAGCAGGCGCACCACCACCCGGTCTCCCACCCGGCAGTACTCCTGGGGGTAGGCTCCGCTCCACAGATACATGCTGTTGAAGTTGAACTGGCAGCCCATGCTCCCGGTTTTCTGAAACAGGGGAGCCGCCCACTGGCGATCTTCCAATTTGGGTGCCACAAATTTACATTCGCAACTCATAAAAAAATTACCTCGTTGATCCGCTTTCGGCGGAGATTTGATCTTGCTTCATATCATAGCATATTTCTAGGAAAAAGGCAAGTCGTACCAAACGCTTCGCTGGGAAACATTGTTTTCGCTCCGCTGGGCCCCATTTCTCCGCGATGAGAAATGGGGGAAAGAATCGCCAAAGGCGGGGCCTTCCCCCGCCTTGTGGAATCCACCCCGCTGGTACTGGCTGTTTCTGCGTCCTTCTCGTTCCGGCCCTTGGCCCGGTGGGGTCACATAGATGGCTTGGCAATTCTATGGGTGGTGCATACTCTTGGTGCCAGATGGCACTCCTACCGTCAGGGCCTCACCCTGGTGTGGTGGCACAAACAGGGACACAGCAAGGATGACGGGCCGAATACAGGCTTGACGCACGCCCAGCCTCGTACCCCAGGGAGGTTCTTAGGGGGGAAAGCCCTAAGAGCGCCTAACAAAAGCCAGACAAGCTACGGATGATGAGATATAATGCTAGTGGAGGTGAAAGGTATGCCAAAGAAGCTAGTAAGTGATGAACTGTGGTCAATCGTGGAACCCCTTCTTC
>CALXDO010000054.1 GCA_944387075.1 uncultured Oscillospiraceae bacterium
TCCCCCTGTTCCAGGAGGCGCGCAGCGAGTCGGTGGCCTGCTTTGGCAGCGACGAGATGTACTTAGAGAAGCTCATCATCAACCCCCGTCACATCGAATTTCAGATTATGGCGGATGCCCAGGGCAACGTCATCCAGCTGGGGGAGCGGGACTGTTCCATCCAGCGGCGCAACCAGAAGATGTTGGAGGAGTCCCCCTCCAAGGCCCTCACGCCGGAATTGCGGGAGGAGATGGGAGCCGCGGCGGTGGCAGCGGCCAAGGCCGCCGGGTATGTCAACGCCGGTACCATTGAGTTTGTCCTCTCCGAAGAGGGAGAGTTTTATTTCATTGAGATGAACACCCGCATCCAGGTGGAGCACCCGGTCACCGAGATGGTCACTGGGCTGGACCTGGTGCGGGAGCAGATCCGGGTGGCTGCGGGGCTGCCCCTGTCGGTGACCCAGGACCAGGTGCAGCTCCACGGCCACGCCCTTGAGTGCCGCATCAACGCCGAGGACCCGGCCCAGAACTTCCGGCCCTGTCCGGGGCACATCGACTTTCTCCACATGCCCGGGGGCTGCGGGGTGCGGGTGGACTCGGGGCTGTACTCCGGCTACGACCTGCCCCCCTTCTACGACTCCATGATGGCCAAGATCATCGTCCACGCCCCCACCCGGCTGGATGCCATTCGCCGCATGCGCCGGGCTTTGGAGGAGCTGGTCATTGAGGGCACCACCAACAACACCGATCTGCTCCATCAGATTTTGTATCACCCCGACTTTGTGCGGGGCAGCTATCACACCGGGTTTATGGATGCCAACCTGGACACCCTTTTGACTTGGAGCCACGGGGCTGAGGAGGAGAAGGCATGAGCGGAGTATTTCAACGGCGCAGACAAAAGCTGCTGGCCTTGAAGGCCATGCGCAGCGTGTCCGCCTCGGCACACCCCCACAGCAGTGAGGTATGTTCCCATTGTGGGGGAGAGGTCTCCCACCGGGACCTGGTGGCCGGGGGCTATGTGTGCCCGCTGTGTGGGTACCATCACCCCATTGGGGCCTACTACCGCCTGAGCCAGATTCTGGACCGGGGCAGCTTCAAGGAGTTGGATGCCGAGCTGGCCTCCGCCGACCCCTTGGCGTTTCCCGGTTACCGGCAAAAGCTGGAGAAGGCCCAGAGCAAGACGGGCATGAACGAGGGCGTGGTCACCGCCCTGGGCCGCATTGGCGGCTGCAAGGTGGCGGTGGGGGTGCTGGACAGCCGCTTTTTCATGGGCAGCATGAGCGCAGCCCTGGGTGAGAAGGTGACCAGGCTGGTGGAACTGGCCGCCAAGGCCAAGCTGCCCCTCATCCTCTTCTCCGCCAGCGGCGGGGCCCGGATGCAGGAGGGCATTTTGTCTCTCATGCAGATGGCCAAGACCTCCGCGGCCCTGGAGCGGTTCTCCCGCCGGGGAGGGCTGTACATCTCAGTGCTCACCCACCCCACCACGGGGGGCGTCACCGCCAGCTTTGCCAGCCTGGGCGACATTATGATCGCTGAGCCAGGGGCCCTCATTGGCTTTGCCGGGCCCCGGGTCATTGAGCAGACCATCGGCCAGGAGCTGCCCGAGGGCTTCCAGAGTGCCGAATATTTATTGGAGCACGGCTTTTTGGATGCGGTGGTGCCCCGCAGTGAGATGCGGGACACCCTCATCCGGCTGCTGAAGCTCCACGGAAAGGCAGGTGCAAACCGGGATGGCTGAGTATACACCCGCCCAGCGGGTTGCCCTGGCCCGCAACACCGCCCGACCTGGGGTGGTGGACTTTGTACAGGGATTGTTCACCGACTTTTTTGAACAGAAGGGAGATCGCCTGTGCGGCGATGACCCCAGCATCTTCGGCGGCATCGGCCTGTTTCACGGCAAGCCCGTGACGGTTGTTGGACACCGCAAAGGAAAGGATTTGGAGGAGCGCATGGCCTGCCGCTTTGGTATGCCCAACCCGGAAGGGTACCGCAAGGCCGGGCGGCTCATGGACCAGGCGGAGAAGTTTGGCCGCCCGGTGATTACCTTCATCGACACCCCGGGCGCCTATCCCGGCCTGGAGGCGGAGGCCAGAGGCCAGGGCGAGGCCATTGCCCGGATGCTGGCCAAGATGTCCGCCCTCACCGTGCCCACCATTGCCATTGTCACCGGTGAAGGCGGCAGCGGCGGGGCGTTGGCCCTGGGCGTGGGAAACCGGGTGCTGATGCTGGAAAATGCTGTGTACTCGGTGCTCTCCCCAGAAGGATTTGCGGCCATTTTGTGGAAGGATGCCTCACGAAGCGACGAGGCCTGTGAGGTGATGAAGCTCACCGCCGCCGACCTGCTGGAATTGGGGGTCATTGACCGCATCATCCCCGAGCCGGTGGGGGGCGCCCACACCGATGTGGCCGCCACAGTGCGGGCCATGGATGTGGTGCTGCAAGAGGAGCTGGCGGCCTTAAGCCGTATGAGTGCCCACGCCCTCTACGCCGGACGCTATGAGAAATTTAGAGCCATGGGCGCAAAGGCCCTGAGAAAGGAACGCACATGAGTGGAGTGAAATTGTTGGCAACGGGCAGCGCCCTGCCCCAACATGTGGTGACCAACCACGATTTGGAGCAGATCATGGACACCAGTGACGAGTGGATTACCTCCCGCACCGGCATTGGGGCCCGGCACCACTGCACGGGGGAGGAGAGCCACACCAGCTTGTGCCTGGAGGCGGCAAAAAAGGCCCTGGAGCGCAGCGGGGTGAAAGCGGAGGAGATTGGGGTGTGCCTGGTGGCCACCTTGACCCCGGATTTTCTCACCCCCGCCACCGCCTGCGTGCTGCAAAAGGAGCTGGGGCTGGAGCATGACACCGTGTGTTTTGATTTGAACGCCGCCTGTTCCGGCTTTGTCTATGCCCTGCACACGGCCCAGTGCCTGCTGGCAGCCGCAGGGCGGAAATATGCCCTGGTGCTGGGGGCTGAGGTGCTCAGCCGGGTGATTGACTCCGGCGACCGCAGCACCTACGTCCTCTTTGGGGACGGAGCGGGGGCGGCCGTGCTGGAGTGGCGGGAAGATTATCCCTCCATCCATGCGGTGCTGGGCTGTCGGGGAGACGATCAGGTGCTCACCATCCCCGGAGTCAACAAGGGTGTCCCCGCCGTGGTGCACATGGATGGCCAGGGGGTGTTCCGCTTTGCCGTGGAGGCCCTGCCCCATTGTGCCCGGGAAGTGGCGCAAAAGGCTGGCATTTCCCTGGAGGACGTGGATCGCTTCGTGTTCCACCAGGCCAACCAGCGCATCATCAACTTTGCCGTGAAGAAGCTGGGCGTGGACCCAGCCAAATGCACCGGAAACATTGCCCACACCGCCAATACCTCCGCCGCCAGCGTGCCCATTTTGCTGGATGAACTCATGGAGAAGGGCGAGATCAAGTCTGGAGACAAAGTCCTGTGCGTGGGCTTTGGCGGTGGACTGACCTGGGGCGGCGCGCTGCTGGAAGTGGCCCAGAGAAGGGAAGGAGATACAAAATGAAATTGAATGAACTGCTGGGAACCGAGTTTCCCTTGATTCAGGGTGGCATGGCCAACATCGCCACCGGTGCCTTTGCCGCCGCTGTGTCCAACGCCGGCGCCCTGGGCCTGGTGGGAGCGGGCGGCTGGGACGGTGAGACCCTGCGCCGGGAAATCCGCATCTGCAAGGAGAACACCGACAAGCCCTTCGGCGTCAACCTGATGCTCATGAACCCCCACATTGACGACCTGGCCCAGGTGGTGGTGGAGGAGGGCGTGTCCGTCATCACCACCGGTGCCGGCAACCCCGGCAAGTATGTCCCCGCATGGAAGGAAGCGGGCATCCGCATTTTCCCCGTGGTGGCAGCTCCCATTCTGGCCAAGCGTCTGGAGCGGCTGGGTGTGGACGGCTTCATCGCCGAGGGCACTGAGAGCGGCGGACATGTGGGGGAGATGACCACCATGGCCCTGGTGCCCCAGGTGGTGGACACCGTGTCCGTCCCCGTCATTGCCGCCGGCGGCATTGCCGACGGCCGCCAGCTGGCCGCTGCCTTTGCTCTGGGGGCCTGCGGCGCCCAGATCGGCACCTGCCTGCTCACCAGTGAGGAGTGCCCCATTCACGAAAACTACAAGAAGGCGGTCATCAAGGCCAGCGCCACCGACACCATTGTCACCGGCCGCTCCACCGGTGCTCCTGTGCGGGTGCTGAAAAACAAGATGGCCCGGGAATATGTGCGCATGGAGAAGGATCACCTGCCCTTGGAGGAGCTGGAGAAGCTGACTCTGGGCTCCCTGCGCCGGGCTGTGTTTGACGGCGATGTGGACACCGGCAGCTTTATGGCCGGGCAGGTGGCCGGCATGGCCCATGAGATCCGCCCCCTGCGCCAGATCTTTGAGGATCTGATGGCAGGATACCAGAAAACCGTAAAGGAGATGCAGGGATGAGCGTTGCCTTTTTGTTTGCCGGACAGGGCAGCCAGCACCCGGGTATGGGTGCCGACCTGTACGAGACTTACCCCCAGTTCCGCCAAGTGCTGGACGGGGCAGAGCTGGACTTTGACCTCAAAGAGGTCAGCTTCCAGGACAGCCAGGGGGTTTTGAATGAGACCCGATACACCCAGCCCTGTATGGTGGCCTTTGCCGTGGGTGTGACCCAAATTCTCGCCGATCTGGGCATTCGCCCCGACTATGTGGCGGGGCTGAGCCTGGGTGAGTACTCTGCCCTCCAGGCCGCCGGGGTGTTTACCCCCCAGCAGGCCATTTCCCTGGTGGCTTACCGGGGCAAGGTGATGGCCGAGGCCTCCCAGGGGGTGGCCTGCGGCATGACCGCTGTGCTGGGCCTGGAGCGGGAGAAGCTGCAGCAGGCCTGTGAGCAGGCCAGCTCCTTGGGCGTGGTGGCCATTGCCAACTACAACTGCCCCGGCCAGCTGGTCATCGGCGGCCATCAGCCTGCCGTGGACGAGGCCGCCCGTCTGGCCAAGGAGATGGGGGCGCGCCGCTGTATGCCTTTGAAGGTCAGCGGTCCCTTCCACACCCCGCTGCTCAAGCCAGCCGGAGACGCCCTGGCCGTGAAGTTCCAGGGAGAGACCTTCGGCGAGATGCGCATTCCTGTGCTCTTCAACTGCCTGGGCCGAGAGAAGGGGGAGGAGGACTCCATTCCCGCCCTTCTGGAGCGTCAGGTGCAGTCCTCCGTGTACATGGAGGACACCATCCGCCGCCTGGCTGAGCTGGGGGTGGACACCATTGTGGAAATTGGACCGGGTAAGGTGCTCAGCGGCTTTGTGCGCAAGACCACCCCGGACATCAAAACCTATGCTGTGGAGACGGTGGCCGATGTAGAGGCCCTGGCCCAGGCACTGAAATGAGGAGTGTGACCATGTCTTTATATGGAAAAGTGGCCATTGTCACCGGGGGCAGCCGGGGCATTGGCCGTGCGATCTGCCTGGAGCTGGCCGCACAGGGGGCCAGCGTGGTGTTCTCCTACGCTGGCAACGACGCTGCCGCCCAGGAGACTCTGGCTGCTCTCACCCAATTGGGGGTGGAGGCACGCAGTGTCAAGGGGGATGTCACTGACCCCGAGGCCGTGAAGAACCTGGTGGATACCGCTGTCAAGGAATTGGGCGGGGTCCACATTCTGGTCAACAACGCCGGGATCACCCGGGACGGTCTGGCCATGACCATGAAGGAAGAGGACTTTGATGCGGTCATCAACACCAACCTCAAGGGGACCTTCCTGTGCATGAAGGCCGTGACCCGGCCCATGATGAAGGCCCGCTATGGCCGCATCGTCAACCTGAGTTCTGTGGTGGCCCTGCGGGGCAACCCCGGCCAGGTGAACTACTGCGCCAGCAAGGCCGGTGTCATTGGCATGACCAAGTCTCTGGCCCGGGAGTTGGCTGGGCGCGGCATCACCGTCAACGCTGTGGCGCCCGGCTATATCGCCACCGATATGACCGCTGCTCTGCCCGAAGCCGCCCGGGAAGCCATGCTCACCTCCATCCCCGCCCACCGGGCCGGTACCCCGGAGGATGTGGCCAAGGCCGTGGCATTTTTGGCCAGTGATGGAGCTGGCTACATCACCGGCCAGGTGCTCTCCGTGGACGGCGGCATGGGTATGTGATCACAGGAGGTAGAATATTATGGGAAATAAACGTAGAGTTGTCATCACAGGCATGGGCACCGTCAATCCTCTGGGCCACAACGTGGCTGAGAGCTGGCAGGCGGTGCGGGAGGGTGTGTGCGGCATCGACACCATTAGCCTCTATGACGCATCCGACCGCAAGGTGAAGCTGGCCGCTGAGGTGAAGAACTGGGACCCCACCACCGTACTGGATAAGCGGGAGGTCAAACACATGAGCCGTTACGCCCAGTTTGCCATGGTGGCCGCCCGGGAAGCCTTTGCTGACAGCGGTCTGGAGAAGGAGAAACTGGACCTGACCCAGTGCGGCGTCATCGTCTCCAGCGGTGTGGGCGGCATTGCCAACACCGAGGAGGAGCAGACCCGCTGCCTGGAGAAGGGCTTTGACCGGGTGAACCCCTACTACATTCCCGAGGCCATTGCCAACATGGGCGCGGGCCTCATCGCCATTGACCTGGGCTTCCAGGGCATGGGCACCTGTCCTGGCACCGCCTGCGCCGGCGGCAGCAACGCCGTGGGCGATGCCTTCCGCCACATCCGGGACGGCTATGCCACCGTGATGGTGTGCGGCGGGGCTGAGGCCGCTATCACTCCGCTGTCCATGGGAGGCTTTACCACCATGCGGGCACTGCACACTGGGGAGGACAAGAATGCCGCCTCCGTGCCCTTCGACGCCCGCCGCAGCGGCTTTGTCATGGGCGAGGGCGCAGGCATCCTGGTACTGGAGGAGCTGGAGCACGCTCTGGCCCGCGGAGCCAAGATCTATGCGGAGATGGTGGGCTACGGGGCGACCTGCGACGCCTACCACATGACCGCCCCCGCCCCCAACGGAGAGGGCGGCGCCCGTGCCATGGCTCAGGCCCTGGCCGACGGAGATGTGAAGGCCGATGAAGTGGACTACATCAACGCCCACGGCACCTCCACCCCCCTCAACGACTCCGGTGAGACCACTGCCATCAAGACGGTGTTCGGCGACCACGCCTACCAAATGGCGGTGAGCTCCACCAAGTCCATGACCGGCCACATGCTGGGCGCAGCCGGTGGCGTGGAGGCCATTTTCACCGCTTTGGCGGTCAAGGAGAATTACTTGCCTGCTACGATCCACTATGAGCAGCCCGATCCCGCCTGTGACCTGGACGTGGTGCCCAACGTGGGCCGGGAGCGGGAGGTGCGCTATGCCCTGTCCAACTCCCTGGGCTTTGGCGGACACAATGCCTGTGTGCTGATGAAGAAGTGGGAGGGCTGAGCGATGCAGTATAATTCCAATCAGATTGCGGAGATTATGCCCCACCGCTATCCCTTTGCTCTGGTGGACAAGATTGTGGACGGGGAAGAGGGCAAGTGGGCACGCGGCATTAAGTGCGTCACCGTCAACGAGCCTTTCTTCCAGGGCCACTTTCCCCAGTACCATGTGATGCCCGGGGTGCTCATTTTGGAGGCCTTGGCCCAGGTGGCCGGCCTTGCGGTGTTGTCCATGGAGGAGAACCGGGGCAAGCTGGGCTTCTTCGGCGGAGTGAAAAATGCCCGGTTCCGCCGCCAGGTGGTGCCCGGCGATGTGCTGGAGCTGGAGTGCACCATCATCAAGCAGAAAGGCCCCGTGGCTGTGGCAGAGGCCGTGGCCAAGGTGGACGGCAAGGTGGCTGTGAATGCAGAGCTGACCCTGGCCTTAGGGAAGTAATCAAATGCCCTTTTAGTGTGGAATCTGGTACGATGACGAGAAGAACAGACGGACACGGAGGCAACGGGATGTTGGAGGAGAGATTCGGAGCGGTGTATACCAAGTTTAAGCTCCATTTTTATCAGGAGATTTTCGCCCATTTTCAAAATCGGGAGGCCAGCCTCACTACGGTGGAGACCTTTGCCATGGAGACCATCCAGGCCCTGGGGACTCCCACCATCAACGAGTTTGCTACCTTTATGCGCATTTCTCCCCCCAATGCGGCCTACAAGATCAACAGCCTGGTGCGCAAGGGGTATCTGACCAAGGTGCAGTCGGAGCAGGATAAGCGGGAGTATCACCTGCGAGTGACCCAGAAATACCGGGATTACTACAATATTAGCACCGACTATGTGCGTAAAGTCATGGAGCGGATTCGACAGCGGTTTACCCCCGAGGACTGCGCCAAGCTGGAGGAGATGCTCTCCATCGTCAGCCAGGAGCTGATGCCGGAGGTGCATCTGCCCAGTGAGGCCTGATGTATCAACAAGACGAGACAGAGGAAGGCTGGGTGCCCTTTGGGCACCCAGCCTTCCTCTGTCTTAGGATAGGACCGGTTGAGGGGTATCCGTGTGTTGGGATCTCTTAGCGTTCATCACCAGCATTTGCAGCCGATTTTCCACGTTGGCAAAGCTCACATCCGGGTCGTAGTCCAGAGTGAGAATTTGCGCATCGGGGTACATGTGTTTCAGGGTCTTGGCAATGCCTCTGCCCACCACATGGTTGGGCAGGCAGCCGAAGGGCTGCAAGATGACGAAGAACCGGCACCCATGCTTGGCGTGGTGGAGAATTTCACCGGGAATGAGCACTCCTTCCCCAGCATCAAAGGTGTGGTGAATGATGGGGTCACTGTCCCGTACCAGGTCCTGCATCCGGCAGGCCGGCTGATAGAGGGGGTGGGCCTTGGCGATGGAATCCGTCAAGTTGTGGGCCAGATTGAACAGTTCGTTGGCGGTGTGATTCCAGATTTTTTCTTTGGCGTGTTGTTTGAGATGGTATTCCAGGTTCTGGCTGTCTTTGTAGAAGTAGGTCTTGCGGATGACATCGGTCATGCGGGCCTCGATGATCTCAAACCCGTTGGCCTCCAGGTATTTCTCAATGTCGTGGTTGGCCCCGGGGTGGAAGTTGAGCAGGTATTCCCCCACAATGAGCACCTGGGGCCGTGGATGACTGCGGTCATAGGAGACCTGATTCATGATTTCTATGGCCCTGCAAAAGCCCTTCTTGGCCCCAGAGATGCCGGAGTGCTCCAGACCCTGGATGACTTCATCCATTGCCGCTTCAAAGGCGCGGTCTGCGCTGCCTGGCTCCAACTCATAGGGTCGGATTTTTCACAGCAGCTCCTCCAGCACGTCGATCATGGGCAGGGTAAAAGCGATGCGGGCAGAGGTGAGCAAATTCATGTGGAATCCCGGGTGCAGATTGTGGGTGTCTGCGTCATCGTTGGTCAAAATGGGCACCTGGGAGAATCCCGCGTCGTCCAGGGCTTTGCGCAGCAGGGCACTGTAATGGGTCAGACGGCAGTCTCCAATGTATTTGCCCATGCCAATGGCCACATGGTCGGGGTCATACCGGCCGCTCTTCAAGGCGGCCAAAGCCTCGCCAATGACAATTTGAGCGGGGAAACAGATGTCGTTGTGGACATACTGCTTTCCCAGGGCAATGGCCTCCTCCCGGCCCAAATCCAGGGGGATGGCCCGGACGCCCTGCCCAACAAAGGCCGCGGCCATCAGCCGGGAAAAGGCGTGGGAGGTGTTGGGGATCAGCACAATGTCCGCTTTTTTGCTCTCCTTGGTGAATTTCACCGGATAGGGGTCGGACAGGGGATGCACGGTCAACTCCTGCCCCTTCTCCCGCTGCATGGACACGGTTTCCAGGAAGGAGCGAATGCGGATGTTGAGAGGGCCTTGGATGTCGCTCTCGTCCAGCTTGAGGATGAGGGGCGTCTTGCCGGAAATCTCCTGCATCAAGCGTGTGATCTCGTCAGAGAGATAGGCGTCGTGTCCACAGCCGAAGCTGACGATTTGCACATATTCCAAATGGGGGTTTCCGGCGGTCAAAATGGCGGAGGAGAGCATGCGGGCGTGGTAGTTGTTGACGATGTCCAGCCGGCTCTTGCTCAAATCCACCTCACGGGTCTGGGACAGGGCGTCGGCGGTGAGCACCGGTATGCCCATGGCGGTGAACATCTCCGGAAGATCGTGGTTGACCAGGGCGTCGTTCTGATAGGGCCGGGAGGCCAGGACGACGGCAAATTTGCCGCTGCGGGTGACCTCATCCAAAACAGCGGCGCCCTTTTGCTGCAGTTGAGTGTGAAAGGCGTTCTCCGCCTCATCGGCGGCTGCAATGGCCTGACAGGTCAGGTGCTCGGGGATGTCAAAGGTGGTTTTCATGTAGTGGGTCAGCTGCTGCTGCCGATCCGCGTGGGTGTACCAGTGGAACAGGGGGGCATCAAAGGGAATGCCAAACAGCTGGGCGGGGTTGTCGGAGTTGCGCACCACAATGGGGTAACCTTTCACCACCGCGCACATGGATTGGCTGGTTTTTTGGGTGTTCTCTGAGGGAACGGTGGTGATAGAGGGCATAAAAATCCGATCCACCTTTTTGAAGGCCAGATTTCTCAAGTGTCCATGCACCAGCTTGGCAGGGAAACAAACCGTGTCCGAGGTCACCGCAGACAGTCCGCTCTCGTACATGGCACGGGTGCTGGCATCGGACATGCGCACCCCAAAGCCCAGGCTGCGGAAAAAAGTGGACCAGAAGGGCATGGTCTCCCAGAAAAAGAGCACCCGGGGCAGGCCGATGGTGATGGAACGGTCTGGAGCCAGTTGGGGATGGGGATAGGTCTGAAAGAGCAGCTTCTCCCGTTCCCGGAACAGATTGGGTACCGCCTGGGTCTGGCGAATCTGGGCTTGCAGTTGCTTCTGTACTCCGGCGTCCTTGGGATTGCCCAACACTGTGCCCCGTTCACAGCGGTTGTTGGTGATCCAGGTATTGCCGTTGGAGAAGGTCAAAATGGTGCGTTTGCAGTGGTTTTGACAGAAGGGACAAGGGGCGTTGGACTGCTGCTGGTAGGTGAAGTCGTCCAGCTGATCCCAGCGGATGAAGGTGCGGTGCTGGGGATGCTTCTGGTGGTGCTCCATGGCCAGCAGGGCCACGCCGATGGCACCCATGAGCCCTGGATAGGGGGAGCGGTACACCTCCCGGCCCAGATATTCCTCCATAGCCCGCAGCACGGCGTCGTTTTCAAAGGTGCCGCCCTGCACCACAACGCGCTGGCCCAGCGAGTCCAGGTTGGACACCCGTACCACCTTGGTAAACACATTTTCAATGATGGAGCGGCACAGACCGGCCATGATGTCCTCGGGCAGTCTGCCGTTGCGCTGTTCCGTGATGATGCTGCTGTTCATAAACACGGTGCAGCGACTGCCCAATGCCGCCGGGTGCTGGGAGGAAAAGGCCACATCTGCGATGTTCCGGGCGTGAATGCGCAGGGTGGAGGCAAAGTTCTCCAAAAAGGAGCCACAGCCGGAGGAACAGGCCTCGTTCATGAGAATGTTGGTGATGACCCCGTGATCCATCCAAATGGCCTTCATGTCCTGTCCGCCGATGTCCAACAGGAAGGTGGCGTCGGGAACATATTGTTCCACAGCTCGGGCGTGGGCCACCGTCTCCACCGTGTGATATTCTGCATCAAAGGCCTTGGCAAACAGCTGCTCTCCATACCCTGTGGTGCCGGCAGAGAGAATTTCCAGCTGGGCACCGGCCTGGACATACCGGTCTCGGATGGTCATGAGAGCCCGTTTTGCCACCATCAAAGGCTCGCCCTCGTTGGGGGCGTAAAAGGAGTCGATGATCGCCTCATTCTCGTCCATGAGCACAAACTTGATGGTGGTGCTGCCCGAGTCGATGCCCAGATAGGCTCGCACGACCTCCCCAGGCTGAGGCTCTTTCCGGTGCAGCTTTTGGGTGGCGTGGCGGGTACGGAACTCCTGTTCCTCTTCCTTGGAGGAGAAAAAGGGACGGGCCCCGACAGAATCGGGCTCCAAGTCGGTATCTTTGGCCTGTTGAAGAAGAGCCGCATAGGCCTGGGGCAAGTGACTGGGGCTTTCAAACATACTCTTTAGGGAGATGGCCGCCCCATAGGCAACCATGAGCTGAGGATAGTTGGGAATGAGAATGTCGTCCGGGGTAAGGCCAAGCCGCTGGGCAAAGACGGACACCAGTACCGGGTGAAAGGTCAAAGGGCCGCCTTCAAAGGCCACGGGCCGCTGGATTTCCAGCCCCTGGGCCAGCCCGCCGATGGTCTGCTTGGCGATGGCGTGAAAGGCGGACAGGGCCAGGTCGGCCTTGGATACACCCTGGTTGAGCAGCGGCTGGATGTCCGTTTTGGCATATACCCCGCACCGCCCGGAGATGTCATACACACAGGTGCCTTCCCGGGCCAGGGCGTTGAAGTCCTCCACGGGAACCTTCAGCACGGAGGCGATTTCGTCAATGAAGGCGCCGGTACCGCCGGCACAGCTGCCGTTCATGCGCATATCCGCCACCTGGAGCGAACCATCCTTCTCATCTTTGCGGAAAAAGATCATTTTTGCGTCCTGTCCACCCAGTTCAATGGCACTGCCCACCGAGGGGTACCGCTCTTGTAGGGCCATGGCGTTGGCGGCTACCTCCTGGACAAAGGGGACGTCCAGCTTTTCCGCCACGGGCTTGGCTCCCGATCCGGTCAGGGCAATGCGCACCGGTGTGTCCGGAAATACTAGGGACAAGTTCTCTACGGCGCCCACAATGCTCTCCAACTGCTTTGCATGGTGCCGTTTATAGTTGGAATATAAAATCTCTCCACTTCTGGGGTCCACAGCCACAATTTTGGTTGTGGTGGAACCCACGTCAATCCCTACCAACAGTTCTTGTTTGGAGGTTACCGAAGTATCTTTGCTGCTCATGGTTCTCTGCCTTCTTCATACACACATTCCAATTCGCTTTCGCGAAAATAGAATTCCTCTGGCCAACCATGGTTTTGGCAGAGGAATGTGGGTTTGGTTTAAATGTTGCAATATATACACATTATAGCAAAAAATGTCGCACATTGTCAATTTATGTACTAGCATAAATCGGGTGGATATTCCCGTCAATTTGAAAGTTTTATTGGAGATAAAAACATCTTATGAGGATAAATGTGTGGGAGTGACTGGAATGGAGAAAATTGGGGGAAAAGCAGGCCACAAAAGGTGATGGTATGAGAGGCAACTAAAAAAGATATTTATTATTTGTCGAAAAGAGTCGATCCATCCCCGGCCAGCGAAAGATGGCCCACCCAAGGGAATTCCAAAAATTTCTGGATGGTTTTTTGACCATAATTGTTATCTTTTTGTTTTATTTTTCCAGGCATCCTTGGAGAGAAGGAACATAAAAGTAAACAATGATAATGCTTTGTTGTATCGGGAAGTATGGCCTGGAAGTCAATGAAAATGGGTGGGAAAAATGAAAACACATAGAAATTGCCTGCCCTTCACCGCCGATGCAATTCATCGACCCTTGAGTCGCATAGAGATTTTGTATATAATAAATTATATGAACTAATATCTGTCTGTATGTGCAAGATTTTCCCAGTGCAAACTTGTCATTCGAGCTGTGTCTTGCCGATACGGTGGAAGGGTGACGAATCAGAATCGTCAAGAGAGAAACAGCATGGGAAAAAAGAAACGTTCGACCCCGGTGGGGCTGAGGGTGTGGAGGTAGAGTTATGAATCAAATGTTTGAGTGGATCAAGACGCACAAGCCGCACACAGCGGCAATCGCCGTGGCGGTCATCGTGATCGTCTGCCTTGCGGTGGCTGCGGCATCAGGCGTATTCTCAGCAACGGCCCCTGAAGATCAAATCAAGACGGCGGATGTGACGGTGAACGTCACCGCTGACGAGGGGTGGGACGAGAACTCGACGCCCGCACTTGCGCACATTACGGGTGAGGGGGTGGACTTCTACCATGCCGTGAACCCTGACGCTCAGGGCAACCAGGGCACCTCCACGGTGACCCTTGCAGAGGGTGACTACACTGTGAGTTTCATAAGCCCACTGAGCTTCGATGGCCTTACCTACGAGATATACGACACAGGGGAGCCTCAACAGGTGACCATCGACACTGGCGTTGAAAACCAGCCGTCCATCGACTGTTCCATGACGCTCATCCACGCCAACCAGGTGACGGACGAGATGGTGCAGGACATCATCGACGCCACCAAGGCCGCCGTGGAGAACGGGGACGAGACCTTGAAGGGCGATGCGGGGCAAGGTGTGCTGGACAAGTTGGAGCAGAGTGTGGGGAAGGATTCGAATGCTTCCGATGAGACCGAGCAGGAGGCAACCGACGCTGACAAGGAGGCTAGCCCCGACAGCGAGCCTGCAACCCCTGCACCGAGCCAGTCTGCCCAGAGTGGTAACACGGGTAACGGCAACACCAATACCAGCACCAATACGGGCAACAACGGTGGAAACACCAGCACAAGCGGCGGCAACTCTGGCGGCAACAGCGGGAACGCAAGCCAGCCCACCCATACCCACACCTGGGTTGACCACACGGCTACCAAACAGGTATGGGTCAGCAATATGGTGACCGTTCCGGATTATGAGACCGAGACCATCTACGGGGCTCGCTTCTATATTCCAAACGGTGACGGAAGTTATATCGCCAAAGGCCCAACTTATTGGTTTGAGGATGGATTCACCATAGATGACCTCAAGGAAATTATCGTGAACGCGATGAAAAACGCAGATGAGAATGGACTGTATAACGGGGTCTACTATGGCAATTATCAAAACGTCACAAAGACCGAGCAAGTTCAGGTGGGCTCACACCAGGAAGACCAAGGGCACTACGAGACCCAGACCTATGTGGATTACCAGTATTGCTCTGTTTGTGGCCAGCGCAAGTGACCTGTTCATGAATGCAGTCACAAGAACTGCAATCACGACCAATGACAGGTTGCAGGAATTTTGTAGCATAGGGTTGCATTACAGGGAAAATGTAGATATAATAGAGGCGTTAGAGAAGCGTCTATACGGCGCATATAAGGGAGGAAATATCTTATGCAAAAAAGCACTCTGTTAAAAGTTATCAGCATCATATTCATCATTTTTGGGGCACTCAGTCTGTTTTCCTCGTTTGGTGCTTTTGCTGATAACGCCGCCTTGGGTGCAGTGGGAATTATCGCTTCCCTCGTTGCTATCCTGTCCGCCGCCATGGAACTGGCGGCTGGCATTATGGGCATCCAGAAGAAGGATAACCTGGACCTGTGCAAGAAGCTGGCACTTATCCTTATTGTGATCGTTGTAGTCAATGGCATCTTGGGCTTTGTGTTGGTTTCCAGCATTGCCAACGCAGCAGGGGCTACTGCGGGCTTGGGCATTGCCGCTGGTGCCACAACCGGTGTGATTTCCACAGTTTTTGGCCTAGTGTTGCCTGTGCTGTACATCATCGGTATCCGTAGCTCTGCCAACGCATAAGAGTCAGCTGGCTTGGCGTTTGAGTTAGGTTGGCTGGTACGCTTCAATCAAAATGAACAAGAAAATACCCCCTGATGTTGAATGTAGAAGTACAACGTCAGGGGGTATTTATCTAGGTTCTGTGTTGGCGTCACAGCCATACCTGTACGGCAAAGCCGCTTTTGAAAAGGCAAATAGTTGTATAATGTTCGCTTAGTGAAATAAAAGAGAGCTGTACAAACCACAACGGTTCGTACAGCTCTCTTTTGGTGGAGGCGAGGGGAGTTGAACCCCTGTCCGAAAACCATTCCACAGGACTTTCTCCGGGTGCAGACGGTTATTTACATTCCCTTCCCGTACCGTGAATCGTCACACTGCATGGGTTGGTAGAGTCATGATGCGTGGCACGGTCAACTCTTTCCGTACGCACGGGCACCACTAAGATGACGCCCCGGCCGGCTCGTGGTCCTTCCGGCAGGGACGGCCGCATTAAGCAGCGGCGAGAACG
>CALXDO010000055.1 GCA_944387075.1 uncultured Oscillospiraceae bacterium
ATACGGGTTCGAATAAATTGATCTTCCATCTGGATAAGAACCTCCTAATTAGATAAAAATTTCCCCGGCGTATGAGTACGCCGGGGAAAAGAAGGGGGATCAATAACCGAAGTACTTGGTGCCGTCAGCTTGGGTCACGGCATAGGCATCGCCCTCCAGCATGGCATCAGACCACTTGGTCATGGCGTCGCTGGTAAGCGCGGAGCGGACGGTCTGCTTCCAAGACTCCTCTTCCCACTCCTGGAAGTAGGTGATGTGATAGCCCCAATAATCAGAAGTGGAACTGGGATCGCCTTGGTGCTGGATGGTGGTCACATCGCCAGCAGTCCGATCTTCCTCAAACAGCCAGCTGTTTCGGTCATCGGTGAGGGAGCCGGGTCTGACACCGGTGGTGATACCGCCATTGGAGGCAGTGCTGCTGGCAGAATACTCCTCAGCCAGCTTGCCAAAAGCCTCGGCAGTCTTGTCACTTTCCTCCCACTTGGCCATCACTTCATCTGCGGTGATCTTAGCGGCATCCCAAGCCTCCTGGGTGGGAGCAACCACATTGCCGCTCTCGTCGGTGGTGGTCTCTGCCTTGATTAAGATGTCGCGAATGGTGGCAGGAGTAGAGGTGTCCTGATAACGGTCGTGGAACACCACCACATAATAGCCGGTGTCGGTGCTCTCCACTACGGTTCCGGCGCTTTTCTCCAGATTCAACAGTTCATCCTTGTAAGTGGTGGAAATGGACTCAGCGCCCACGACGGTGGTGTGATCGCCCGAGGAGTCGGGAGAATACCGAGTGATGAGATCCGCGATTGTGGTGCCATCTTGATAATCTGCAAGAGCTTCCTCGGCTTTTGCTTTGGCATCCGCCATGGCGGTCTCCTTCAGCTTCGTGATTTCATCGTTGGTCAGGGTGTTTCCATCTGCATCCGTCTGTTCCACGGTTGCTGCTTTGAAGTAGAGATAGGAATACTGGAAGGTATCCACATCGTCCTTGTGCTCCTGGTAGTATTCGTCCAGCTGCTCATCGGTAAAGCCGTCTGAGGTTTCCTGCATGGTGTCATTGTAATACTTGGTGGCCAGCAGAGACTGAGCCAGGACATCCTCAAAGGTGCCCACGGTGATATAACGTCCATACATGGAACGAATGCTGGACTCATATGTGGTAGCAGAAGCGGCAGCATTGTCCTTGTAGTACTGGATGGTTTCATCCAGATCGTCCTGAACATCGGCTACCGTGTAACCGGCTTCCAAGGCAGCGTCATAACGAGCCTTGGTGGTTTGGGCCTGAGAAAGGGCAGTTTCCATGAAATAGTCCCGATAGGTGGTGCCCTCATCCTCATTATACATCTGTTCGCTGTCGGGCTTGGTGCTGTCAATGATGCCATAACTTGCATACGCAGAGCGGATGCTGTTGTAGTAATAGCTCAATTCAGCCACAGTGAGTTTGCTGTCTCCAATGGTGGCAGCAGTGGCACGACGCTGGAAAAAGCCGGAGTTCCAAGTGAGAAGGGCGGCAACCAAAATCACGACCACCACACCAATGGCTGTATAGGTGCGGACTTTGCGTTTGTATGCGGCCTGTTCGGAACGGGCTTTGGCGTTCTTGTCAGAAGGGGCAGCGGTTTGGCGCTGCTTCTTCTCTCTGGATGCGCTCATGGTATCAATCCTCTCAAAATTTCAGTGGTATCCCCGTGCATGGGGATAACGGCGCACCATCATGATTGGAAGATGCGCCGAACGGGCATATTATAGCACGATGGGAAAGAGCATGCAAGAAAAAATCAAAATATGGAAGTGGATGGAAAGAAAAAAGCGATGCAGAAATGGATCTGCATCGCTGAAAAAACAAGGTCCCCGCCATAGCCGTGCCGCCCAATTAAAAACCTGCACGCAAATGCAGGTGGGTTGTCTCCACTTGGTTTCTTCACTTCCAACATCCAGAATACTTCAAAGAGTACCCGGGAGGCCTGCAATCCACCAAGTGAGCGGACATCCCGTTTGAAAGATGTGGGTTTTAAAAGGGCGGTCACGAGACAAGGCAGGGAACAAGAAGCTTACTCTGAAACGCCTTCGTCGTCGTCGAATAAGGTCTCTACAAACTGCTCATAGACCTCATCCAATTCGTTTTGGTCGTCAATGTCGGCCAGGATCTGCTCACCGTTCTCCTCCGCAACACGCAGAAGAATGAGACCGAAATCCTCGTCATCCTCGTCCATATCAGCAGGGACAAAGGCCATATAGGTGTTACCCTTGTGCTCCAGTGTGCCCAGATGCTCTAATTCAAATTCATTTCCGTCCTCGTCGGTGACGGTGACAAAATCGGGTCCAAATTCTTCGCTCATGCCTAAAGATCCTCCTTGTGGCGTATTTGGGCGAATCGCTCTTACTGATCCCATTGTAACTGCAAACGAGGAAAAAAGCAAGGGGGAGAATTGAGAAAAGAAAATCGAAGAGATGGATACACTCCAGGGAGTGGGCAGGGTGGACAAATGAGAGGGGGTGTGCTATAATGTTCGGAGTCAATTCTGCACATTTGCAAAATGTTCCTTGCCCTTTTGCTAGGAATCTATGGAATTGGCGAACGAAAAAAAGGATAAAATATAAAAAGTAGCACCAAATGGGCGCATTTCGCCCCAATACATCGGAGGTACCCAGTATGTCAGAGATGAATCAAAATCGGCCTTCACCAGAGCGCAGACCCAGGCGTAGGTACGACACATCCCGGACCCAGGGCCAAAGCCCAGAGAGAAACGCCCGCACTTCAAAGAAGAAACCGTCCACAGCGGCGACCATTGCACTGCGTGTGGGCAAGGTGCTGGGGACGTTGTTGCTATTGGGAATTGTAACCGGAGCATTTATGGCTTGCTATGCTGCGGTATATATCAAAAATGTCATCATTCCCGATGCTACCTTGGATTTGTCGGCATATACGTTGAATGAAAATTCGGTAATTTATTACCCAGATGACGGTGGACAGCTGGTGGAGCTGCAAACCCTGGTGGGGTCGGAAAATCGCCAATGGGTGGATTATGACGATATTCCCCAGGATCTGATCAATGCCGTGGTGGTGGTGGAAGATAAACGCTTCTATGAGCACAATGGTGTGGACTGGTACCGTACCGCTGGAGCCTTTGTCAATATGTTCATCGGTATGAAGAACACGTTCGGAGGCTCTACTCTGACACAGCAGCTGGTGAAGAACATCACTGAGTATGATGACGTCACAGTTAAGCGCAAGATTTTGGAGATTTTTACCGCTCTGGAGTTGGAGAAAAACTACTCCAAAGAGGATATTCTTACCTGGTATCTCAATGAGATCTTTCTGGGACAGGGTTGTTATGGGGTGCAGTCTGCTGCGCAAATGTATTTTGGCAAGGATGTATCTGAACTGTCTCTGGCCGAGTGTGCCAGCCTGGCTGGAATCACCAACAATCCCTCTCTGTACAGCCCTTACTCCACCCTGGAGGTAACCCGTTACCAGTGTTCAAAGTGCAAGAGCTACTCTTTGACCAAGGATGATGTGTGTTCCGAGTGCGGGGCAAAGAATAGCTTTGACGACGGCACTGTGTGGACTGCCAGAGATTATAACAAATCCCGTCAGGAGATGATTCTTGATTTGATGGCGGACCCGGAGGAGAGCGGAGATCGTGCCATCTCTAAGGAAGCTGCGCAGCAGGCAAAAGCAGAGAAGCTAGTGTTCCGCAGTGATTGGAACGAAGAGACCCAGGCACAGTATGACAATGCCAACACCAGTACCAAGACCATCTACTCCTGGTATGTGGAGGCAGTGATCGACAAGGTGACGGAAGACCTGATGGAGCAGACTGGACTATCCTATGAGGTAGTTACCAAAATGGTGTACAGCGGTGGGCTGCAGATTGTCGTCCCCTATGATCCTGAGGTTCAGGCTGCGGTGGACGCGGTCTACAACGATGCCAGCAATCTAAACTATGTCTCCTCCAGCGGACAGAAGATGAAGTCTGCTATGACTGTGGTGGATAACAGGACTGGGTGCGTGGTTGCTTTGGCGGGTGACGTGGGCGAAAAGACCATCAACCGCGGTTGGAACTACGCCACAGACACTGTGCGTCAGCCTGGATCGTCCATCAAACCTCTGTCTGTGTATGCTCCGGCCATTCAGGAAGGGGTCATCACTCCCGCCACGGTCACGGATGATGTACCTCGATGGATGGGCTCCTACTGGTTGAAGAACTACCCGCCTGGCTATCGAGGATTGACCACGGTGATGGACGGTGTGACCAACTCCATTAACACCATCTCTGCCAATGTACTGGAAATGCTAGGCTTCCAGAAGTCCTTTGACTATATGACAAATAAGTTTGGCATCTCCACCATGGTAGACCAAAAAGTTATGGAGAATGGAGATATTAAGTCAGACCTGGGTTATAGTCAGCTGGCTGTGGGTGGTTTGACCAATGGTGTTTCCACGTTTGAAATGGCGGCGGCCTACGCCACCTTCCCCCGTAATGGCGCCTTTACCAAAGCTACCATTTATACGACGGTAAAGGATCATGATGGGAATGTGCTCATTGATAACACGCCCTCTACGGAGCAAATTCTGGACCAACGCACCACCTACTATATCAATCAGATGCTGACCAACGTTGTCAGCAATGGTACTGGTACGGCTGCCCGTATCTCGGGTCAGACTGTGGCCGGTAAGACGGGTACCACGGATAACGCCAACGACCAGTGGTTTGTGGGCTACACTTCCTACTACACTGCTGCGGTATGGATTGGCTACCCCAACAGCGAGTCCGTGGGAAGTTTGTGGCCCAGTCCCTCCACGCTGTTGTGGCAAAAAGTTATGAGCCGGGTCCACCAGAATCTGCCTCAGCAGTCGTTCCAGGAGCCCAGTGGTGTGACTACGGTGAGCATCTGTAAGGATTGCGGCAACCTGGCTACCGAAAATTGTGCCTTGGATATTCGGGGCAACCGCACAGTGAGCATGAGATTGCTCAGCAGTGATGTTCCCACCCAGCACTGCACTTGCCATGTGCCAGTGACCATTTGTACAGAATGCCCGATTTTGGATGCCAACGGCAAGGAGACAGGGGCGTATCACATTGCCGGTCCGTACTGTCCGGAGGAGTCGGTCAAGCAGGTGACTATGGTAGACCACGCACGGGCAGCTGTGGAGTCTGGTGATACCATTGAGGACTACTATGCTATGCTGTCCATTTATAATGGGCTGGAGGACAATGGAGCGTGCACGCTGCACAAGGAGCCTACAAAAGAGCCGGAGCCTGAACCGGAGCCGGAGCCTTCCGCACCTGTGGTGTCGCAGAATCCAGACGTCTCACCGGAACCGATCCCAAGCATATTCCCCGATCCGGAACCCAGCGAATCCCAAAGTGTAGAGGAGCAAACATGATGACCAGCGGCACATGGAGTTTCATCCATGTGCCGCTTTTCTCCCCAATGACAAAGGGGAGATCTTCAAATTCTTTCGGGTGTGTGTGAGTCCTTGCCACAAAGGCACAAAATGGAAGGGAGAGGCGATGGAAATTTGTATAAAATAATCGGAAAAGGAAATTGCCAACTGTCCATCTCTGTGATACAATAGACCACAATTGAAAGACATCAGCGATGTGCTTTGCAAAAGGGAGGATCGAACGTATGTTGCAAAGACCCAGGTATTTTATCGTGGAGGCATCGGCCTTGCCTGAAATTTATTTGAAGGTGGCGGAGGCCAAGCGTATGTTGGAGACAGGGGAGGCACAGACGGTGAATGCGGCGACTCACCGGGTTGGAATTAGCCGGAGTGCTTTTTATAAATACAAGGATGCGGTTCGCCCCTTTCGTGACATGCTCCACGGTCGTATCGTAACCATACAGATTTTGTTGCGCAATCGCCCGGGGGCTTTGTCTGGCGTTCTGAATATGTTTGCGGATTGGGGTGGGAATGTATTGACCATCAACCAGGCAATTCCTGGTGGAGAGTCTGCAGCGGTCACCCTTGGATTGGAGACATCAGGGCTGAGCATGGAATTGGAGGATTTGCTGGCCACGCTGCGGGATTTGCCTGAGGTGCTGCGCTGTGAAGTGTTGGCTGGATAAAACAAAGTGATGAGGTGACGGATGTGGTAAAAGTAGCAATTCTGGGATATGGTACGGTGGGGTCTGGAGTGGCCCAGGTTCTGCATGAAAATCAAGATTCCATTGCAGCCAGTGTGGGGCAGAGCGTCGAGGTCAAATATATTCTGGATGTGCGGGACTTCGACCAATCGCCCTACGGGGGAAGGTTTGTAAAGGATTTCTCCGTGATTGAAGAGGACCCAGAGGTTTCCATTGTGGTGGAGACCATTGGTGGGGCTGCGGTGGCGCTGAATTTTACCCAGCGTGCCTTGCGGGCAGGTAAGAGCGTGGTAACCTCCAACAAGGAGTTGGTTGCCTGCCATGGATTGGAGCTGACGCGACTGGCCAAAGAAAAGGGCGTTTGCTATCTCTTTGAGGCCAGCGTGGGTGGTGGCATTCCCATTATCCGCCCTCTGACCGTGTGCCTGGCTGCCAATCAGATCGAAGAGGTGTGTGGGATTCTCAATGGAACTACCAACTATATTCTGACTCGAATGATTCAGGCAGGGTTGCCCTTTGAGACCGCATTGAAGGAGGCCCAGGAGAACGGATATGCCGAACGAGATCCGTCTGCGGACATTTTGGGCTATGATGCCTGTCGAAAAATCTGCATTTTGGCAGATCTGGCCTTTGGAAAAAATGTAGACCCCCAGTTGGTGCCCACCGAAGGGATTACAGGTATTTCTCTTGCCGATGTGGACTACGCAGATGGTGCGGGCAAAAAAATCAAACTGCTGGGGCGTGCGGTACGTCAGGCAGACGGTCGCGTGTGTGCCTATGTGGCGCCGCATCTGGTTGATGTCACCCATCCCATCGCTGGGGTGGAGGATGTGTTCAACGCGGTGTTTGTCAAGGGCAATGCCGTGGGCGATGTAATGTTCTATGGCCGAGGGGCCGGAAAGCTGCCCACCGCATCTGCGGTGGTAGCTGATGTGATGGACATTGCCCGCAGTGGAGGAAACCGAAGCCCCATCACCTGGGGAGACGGGGATCCCGCCCTGGTGTGCGGCACAGAGGAGCTGGTCAGCCGCTTTTATGTGCGCATAAAGGGTGCAGCGGATGCCTTGCGCAATCAGGTGGGTGAAATCAAACTGCTGGCTCGCAGCGGTGCCACACCGGATGAGGCCGCAGGCATCACCGAACTGGCGATGACGGAGGCACAACTGAGAGAAAAGCTTATGGGGATGGAGGTACTCTCCCTGATCCGAGTGCTCAACTGACCGGGCCGACCGGCATAGAATGGGGCAGAACTACGGCCCGAAAGGATGGAAAGAGCAATGGCATTGATCGTACAAAAATTCGGAGGATCGTCTGTGGCAGATGCACAGCGCATGCGCAATGTGGCCCGGATCATCACAGAAACATATCAAAAGGGGAATCGTGTGGTGGTCGTACTCTCCGCCCAAGGGGATACCACGGACGATCTGATTGAAAAAGCCAGGGAGTTGAACCCAAATCCCTCCAGAAGAGAGATGGATATGCTCCTGTCCACAGGGGAGCAGATCTCTTGCGCACTGTGCGCCATGGCCATCGAGAATTTGGGTTATCCGGTGGTATCTCTGACGGGTTGGCAGGCGGGTTTTCATACCAACTCTGGCTATACCAACGCCCGCATCAAACGGGTGAAGCCGGAGCGCATCATGGAGGAACTGGACAAGCGGCGTATTGTCATCGTCACAGGATTCCAGGGACTGAACAAGTATGGGGACATTACCACGTTGGGCCGAGGAGGCTCAGATACATCTGCGGTGGCATTGGCGGCGGTACTCCATGCCGATCTGTGTCAGATCTATACCGATGTGGATGGGGTATACACAGCAGATCCTCGGTTGGTGCCCAGTGCCCACAAGCTGGATGAAATCACCTATGAGGAAATGCTGGAGCTGGCCACGCTGGGCGCACAGGTTTTGCACAACCGCTCCGTGGAGATGGCAAAGCGATACGACGTTGAGCTGGAGGTGCTCTCCAGCTTTACCGATACACCTGGTACAAAAGTCAAGGAGGTAGTCAAGCGCATGGAAAAGTCTCATATCAGTGGCGTGGCCAAGGATAAAAACATCGCCCGTCTGGCTCTGGTGGGCTTGGAAGACACCCCGGGCATCGCCTTTCGGATTTTCTCTCTGTTGGCCCGGAATAATGTCAATGTGGACATCATCCTTCAGTCGATTGGCCGTAGTGAGACCAAGGACATCAGTTTCACTGTGGCCAAGAGCGATATGGATTTGGCACGGAAGCTGCTGGAAGAAAACCGTGAGGTGATTGCCTTCGATCACATTGATGTCTCGGATAACATTGCCAAGGTGTCCATTGTAGGAGCTGGTATGATTAACAATCCCGGCGTGGCTGCTGCCATGTTCGAGGCTCTGTTTAACGCGGGAATCAACATCAATATGATCTCCACCAGCGAGATCAAGGTGTCGGTTTTGGTGGACAGCTGTGACGCCGATCGGGCGGTGCAGGTGGTTCACGACCGGTTCTACGACGAATTCAACGGCGCGCGATGATAAAATAATAGGGGCTGCCCGGCGAGGGCAGCCCCTATTTGCGCGTGTCAGAGAAAATGGGGGAAGTGGTTGCAAAAATACTGGTGTAATGATACAATTAACCTGTATTGTCTTGCGAACAGATTCAAGACTCAAGGCAGGCAAAGACCTGGAGATAATGGGGTGCATGGATTGTATTTGAAAGCTCTCGAGATCCAGGGGTTCAAGTCGTTTCCGGAAAAGACGGTGCTGACCTTCGGTGCTGACATCACGGTGATTGTGGGACCCAATGGATCGGGAAAATCCAATATTGCGGATGCCATTCGATGGGTGATGGGGGAGCAGTCTACCCGTACCCTCCGGGGCAACAAAATGGAGGACGTCATTTTTGACGGCACAGCCAAGCGTAAGGGTGTGGGCTTTGCAGAAGTGACTCTCATTTTGGATAACAGCCAGCATTTGTTGGATTTGGAAGAGCAGGAGGTGGCGGTGACCCGGCGGTATTATCGCTCCGGTGAGAGTGAGTACTACATCAACCGTCGGTCCTGCCGCCTGCGGGACATCAACGAACTGTTCATGGACACAGGCCTGGGCCGTGAGGGGTATTCCATCATCGGCCAAGGAAAGATTGATGAAATTCTGTCTCTCAAAAGTTCTGACCGGCGGGAAGTATTTGAAGAAGCCGCAGGTATCTCCAAATTTCGCTACCGGAAGGAAGAGGCGGAGCGGAAGTTAGTGCGCACACAGGAAAATCTGGTGCGTATCAACGATAAAATTGATGAATTGCAGCTGCAAGTGGAGCCATTGCGTGTGCAGGCGGAAAAGACCAAAAAGTACTTGGTCATGCGGGAAGAACTGCGTGGTTTGGAGATTTCTGTGTGGCTGGACCAGTTGGAGCAGTTGCGGGCCAACAGCGTTCGGTTGAATTCCGCCCTGGATGCAGCCAAGGCTCACCGAGAGTCCTTGCACCAAGAGCTGGAGACGTTATATCAGACGGCGGAGGAGCACGCCTGCCACATGCAGGCTCATGAGGTGCGTGCCGAGGAAATCCGCCAAAGTCGGAGTGGTTTGGAGCAGCAACTGCATCAGGGACAGAGTCAACTGGAACTGCTGCGCCGGGACCAGAAGAACAACACAGACAACATTTGCCGCATTCAGGATGAACTGGAGCAGCAGGCTGGACGGGCAGGCTCGTTGGCCCAACAGGTGGCCCAACGAAGAGAGCGTTTGGGCCAGGTGGAAGAGGAAATGGCTCACCTGCAGGCACAGCTGGACCAGTTGGATGCCCACAGCCAGGAACTTCTGAGCAGCGTGGGAAAACTGAGGGAAGAATTGACCCAGTTACAGGAGCAGGAACGGCTGGAGCAGGCGTCTTGCAGTGAAGCGAAAGCGCTGCTGTCTGCTCTGTCTGCGGCCAGTCAAGAGTTGATGGACCGGGAAGAGAGCATCGTCCGGGAGTTGATGGATCAGGAGAACCAAAAACGGGATTTGGAGTCGGAACTGGATCAGCGGAGCACCAAGCTGAAGTATCTACTGGAAGAGCGGGATGGCATTTCCAATACACTGGCTGGCTATCAAGTGCGGTTGCAGACCAGACAGCGCAAGGCGCAGCAGGCGCAAGAGACGTTTCGCCGTCTGGAGATGGAACAGAACAACCTCCAGTCCCGCATTCACATGCTCTCGGAGATGGAAAAGCTTTATGAAGGATATTTAAAATCCGTAAAGTTGTTGATGGGAGAGGCCAAACGAGGACGGCTTTCGGGGGTGCGCGGCCCCGTGGCAGGGCTCATTCATGTGCCGGACGCCTACGCGGTTGCCATTGAAATTGCACTGGGTGGAGCCATGCAGCATGTGGTGATGGAACGGGATCAGGACGCCAAACAAGCCATCGCATGGCTCAAACGGCGGGACGGCGGGCGGGCCACATTTCTCCCCATGAATACCATCCGCCCGGCCGCCCTGCGGGAGCACGGTTTGGAGGAACAGACCGGTTATGTGGGGATGGCCCATGAACTCATCCAATTTCACGCAGACTACCAAAACGTGATGGCCAATCTACTGGGACGTGTTGTCATCGCCCAAGATCTGGATTGTGCCATGGGTATCGCGCGTCATTACGGCCATCGCTTCCGGATTGTCACGCTGGACGGCCAGGTGCTCAACGCTGGTGGCTCCATGACCGGCGGTTCGGTCTCTCACTCTGCCGGAATTTTGTCCCGGGCCAACGAGTTGGAACGGCTGAGAGGGCAGATGCAGGGGCTGGAGCAAAAAACTGGAGAAGCCAAAGAGCAAATGGCCCAGGCCCAGCGGGAACTGACTGCGGCCCAGTATGAATTGGATACCGCCGCCAATCAGCTGCGGCAGGCGGAGGACGGCGTGTTAACCCAGACTCAACAGGTGGATCATTGTTCCCAGCAGGTGCAGCAGATTCAAAAACGTTGTGAGGCTTTGTGCCAGGAACGTGAGGGGTTGCAGCGGCGCAGTGAGGAGAACTTGGAGGCCATTCAAAAGGCGCAATCTCGCATTGCACAGTTGGAGGGGTCTGCGGCATCCATCCAGGCCAAATCTCAGGACAAAACACAGGGACAGAGTACGCTGCAGCAACAGTTGGAAGCTTGTAACCAGGAAAAAGCATCCATCCGGGCACAATGGGCTGGGCTGGAAGGAGAACAAGCTGCCATGCAGGTGAACCTGCGTCAGTTGGAGCAGCTGCAACAGGATCTCTCGGGAGATACTGCGGGGCGTGAAGCCCAAATTGCTCAATTAGAGGAGCGAAACCGAGACATCCAGCGGCAGATGGCAGAACAGGAGCGTCAGGTTCAGGCTTTGCTGCTCCAGAAGGAGCGTGCAGAGCAAGAGCTTGCGGCAGTGCATGGAGAAAAGTTGGAGCTAGAAGGCAAGCGAAACCAGGCAGATCGGCAGGCCCGGGAGAAAAACAACGACCTGCTCTCCATGGAACGTGAGGTATCGGCCCTGGAACAGAAGGCAATGACTGCCTCCATGGAGGAAAGCCAGATTCTGGACAAGCTATGGGAAGGCTATCAGCTCTCCCACGAGGCAGCCCGCACCCAGCGGGTGGAACTGGAGTCGGTGGCCCGGGCGCAGCGACGGATCGGAGAATTGAAGCGAGATATATCCGCGCTGGGCAGCATCAACCCAGATGCCATAGAGGAATACCGGCGCATCTACGAGCGATATAGCTATCTCACCGATCAGCGGGATGATGTGACAGCATCCAAAAGGGAGTTGGAGGAGATCATCCGCCAAATCACCCAGGAAATGAAGGAGATTTTTCAGGAGAAATTCCAGCAAATTCGAGAGACTTTTCAGGAGACTTTTCTGGAACTTTTCCAGGGAGGGAAAGCCACATTGGAGCTGGAGGACCCCGAGGATATTCTCAATTGCGGCATTGAAATCAAGGCCCAGCCACCGGGAAAAGCTTTGAAGATCATCAGCTTGCTGTCGGGGGGAGAAAAGGCATTTGTGGCCATTGCACTGTACTTTGCAATTTTGAAGGTGCGCCCCACCCCATTTTGCGTGATGGACGAGATCGAGGCTGCACTGGATGACAACAACGTGGTGCGCTACGCGCAATACCTGCGGCGTATGAGTGAACGAACGCAGTTCATCGCCATCACCCACCGCCGAGGGACGATGGAAGAGGCAGATGTACTCTACGGAGTGACCATGCAGGAACAGGGCGTTAGCCGCATCCTTACCATCAATCTCAATGAGATGGAAGAGGAACTGCTTCTGAAAGAATAAGGAAACACAGAGGTGAAACGACATGGGTTTTTTTGATAAAATTAAGAAAATTGGAATCTTTAACGGATTTTCTCAATTGGATGATGACTTTTACGACGAGCTGGAGGAGTCCCTGGTAATGGCGGACATGGGGGCAGAAACCACCATGGAGGCGGTGGAGGAACTCAAGCGGCGGTGTAAGCGCAATAAGATCAAGGACACCGAGGGAGCCAAGGCCTGCATGAAGGAGATTTTAGCTGAGTTGCTTATGGTGGGAGATCCCGGTGTGGATATGAGCAGCACTCCTGCGGTGGTGTTGTTCATTGGGGTCAATGGTGTGGGCAAGACCACCTCCATCGGAAAGCTGGCCGCCCGTTGGAAAGGGGAAGGAAAGCGGGTGCTCCTGTGTGCAGGCGATACCTTCCGGGCTGCCGCAGCGGATCAGCTTACCATTTGGTCCGAGCGGGCTGGGGTGGACATCATCAAACAGCACGAGGGGGCAGATCCTGCGGCTGTGGTATACGATGCCATGAGTGCAGCTAAGGCCAGAAAAACGGACGTGGTGCTGGTGGATACCGCCGGACGGCTGCACAACAAGCAAAACCTGATGAACGAATTGAACAAAATCTCTCGGGTCATTGACCGGGAATGTCCGGATGCCAGCCGGGAGACCCTTTTGGTGCTGGATGCCACCACTGGTCAAAATGGCCTCATCCAAGCCAAGCAGTTTGGAGAAAGCGCAGGCATTACCGGTATTGTCCTCACCAAGTTGGATGGAACTGCTAAGGGCGGCATTGTCATTGCCATTGCCAAAGAACTGGGTGTTCCAGTCAAATACGTGGGCGTAGGCGAACAGGTGGACGACCTACAGCCCTTTGATGCCAAGGACTTTGTGGAGGCGTTGCTGTAATGACTTGGATGATCGTAAGTCTTTTGGTGGCAGGATATGGGATCTATTATGCCGTCCATCCGTTGCCCTATTTACAGAGGCGCATGAAGCGTGAGGATGTTCCAGAGCAATCGGTGAAAACGGCCCGGATTGTGGGGATTGTTCTGGCAGTGTTGGGCCTTGGAGTAGCAATCTATCAGGCTATTGGTCTGGGCCTTGTGGGATAAGCGTAAGGAGGAGAAAAACATGACTCGTTTGGACGGAAGAGCGGTGGATCAGCTCAGAGAGATTCATATTGAAACCGATTTTGTCAAATTTCCGGAGGGCAGTGTCCTCATTACCTGTGGCAACACCAAGGTGCTGTGCTGTGCCAGTGTGGAGATGACCGCGCCCCGGCATGTGCCGGAGGGGACAGGATGGGTGACCGCGGAATACTCCATGTTGCCTCGGGCCAATCGGGAGCGGTCCCGTCGGGATGTGTCCAAGCTGAAACTCTCCCCGCGGTCGGCAGAGATTCAGCGACTCATTGGCCGTTCGCTCCGAGCGGCGGTGGATATGACCATGCTGCCTGATATGACCATTACCGTGGACTGCGATGTGTTGCAGGGGGACGGTGGTACTCGGACGGCTAGCGTGACTGGTGGATTTCTGGCTCTGGCCATGGCTTGCAACAAGCTGGTGAAGGATGGGGTACTCCCTGCCTCCCCGGTCAAGCACTATGTAGCCGCCATCTCTGCAGGCATCGTGGATGATGTGCCCATGCTGGACTTGTGCTATGAAGAAGATTCCTCTGCCATGGTGGATTTGAACTGCGTGATGAACGAGGAAGGCGCTTTGGTGGAACTGCAAGGTACCGGTGAAGGGCGGGCGTTCACCTTGGCTGAGCAGCAGCAGTTGGTGGCCTTGTGCCAGAAGGGGATTGAAGAGCTGATTCAGCGCCAGAAAAAAATTTTGGAGGGAGTACAATGAAACTGGTATTGGCCAGCCAAAATGAGAAGAAACTCAAGGAGATGAATGATATTCTCTCTCAGTTGGGCATTGAGGTATGTCTGCAATCCCAGGTAGGAGTCCATGTGGATGTGGAGGAGACAGGAGACACCTTTGAGGCCAACTCTCTGCTCAAGGCCCAGGCCGTGATGAAGGCCACTGGGATGCCTGCCATTGCCGACGATTCTGGTCTATGTGTGGACGCGCTGGGAGGTGCTCCCGGCGTGTACTCTGCCCGATATGGTGGCCCAGACCTGAACGATGCGGGCCGGTATCGCCTGCTGCTGGAGAACATGCGGGGACAGTCTCCACGTACGGCCCACTTTGTCTCCGTCATCACCTGCTGCTTCCCCAACGGGGACGTGATTACCGCCCGGGGAGAGTGTGCGGGCACCATCGCCTACGCTCCCCAGGGAACTGGCGGGTTCGGATATGACCCGGTGTTCTTCCTTCCTCAAAAGAAAAAGACCTTTGCCCAACTGACGCCAGAGGAAAAAAATGAAGTATCCCATCGGGGTAAGGCGTTGACCTTGTTCCGTGAGAAACTGGAAGATTATTTGAAGAAGTAAAAGGAGTCACACATGGATTTGACAAGCAAACAAAGAGCCCAACTGCGCGGGCTGGCCAACAACATTGACACCATTCTCCACATTGGGAAAGATGGCATTGGAGAGAATCTGATTCGGCAGGCGGATGACGCACTGGAAGCCCGAGAGCTCATCAAGGGCAAGGTGCTGGAAAACTCCATGCTCTCTGCTCGGGAGGGGGCCGAGGAACTGGCTCAAGCCACCCGCAGTCAGGTGGTGCAGGTCATTGGAACGAAGTTCGTGCTTTACCGTGAGACACATAGCAAGGAAAAAGACAAACGCATCAAGTTGGTGAAGTAACTCCCGTTGGCGCACACAATCCAAAGGGAAAGGAATGTGATGGCAAGATGAGAATTGGTATTTACGGCGGAAGCTTCAACCCGCCCCATCTGGGGCATATGGCGGCAGCTCGGGCGGCTTTGACCAGCCTGAAGTTGGACAAATTGGTGCTGGTACCCAGCAGCCAGCCTCCTCATAAGCAGTTACCCCCAGGGAGTCCTACCCCCCAACAACGCATGGCCATGACAGCTTTGGTGGCCGACCAATTAGGGCCGCAGGTAGAGACATGGGATGTGGAACTGGAGCGTGAGGGGAAAAGTTACACGGTGCACACCCTGGAGCAGGCCCTGGACCGCTGGAGTCAGGATGAGTTGTGGCTGCTGATGGGCTCGGACATGTTCCTCACGTTGGAAGAGTGGTATGAGCCTCAACGCATTATGGATATGGTGAATATCTGCGCCTTTGCCCGTACAGCGCAGGATGTGGAGCGGTGTGAGGCTCAGCGCAGACATCTGGTGGAGCGTTACGGGGCCCGCATTCAGGTCATCGCCATTCCAGATTTGCTAGAGGTGTCTTCCACCCAAATTCGGGACCTGCTGGCCCAGGGACAGGGAAGTCAATTCCTATCCCAGCCGGTATATGGTTATATTCTAAGGGAAAAACTCTACCATACCCACGCAGATCTGGCTCATCTGTCTGTGGAGGAGCTTCGGTGTG
>CALXDO010000056.1 GCA_944387075.1 uncultured Oscillospiraceae bacterium
CGACGCTTACTCGTTCGTTATGAGCGGAGGGCAGATATCCATTCGGCCTTCCTTACCCTTGCGGTTGCTCTCATTGCCTTTAAGTTTTGTTAGGCACTCTAAGCGGGTTTTGGTTCCTTTTGCCCGATCAAAAGGAACCCCAGCGGAGCGTCCCCAGGGCTTCCAAGCCTGCACACAAAAAAACTTCCACACCCTTCTCCAAGGATGTGGAAGTTTTTGATCTTGTTACCGCTCTTCTCGGAAGTAGTTGAGCCCCAAGGCCGCAGGCTGTCCGCTGCGTTTGCTCTTCTTCACCGAGGTGATAATGAGCACCAGGGCGGTGATGAGAAAGGGCAGCGCCTGGTAGAGCTGGGAGGGCACCCCCGCCAGCCAGCCCAGTGGGCCGGGAAAGGCCATGGCCAGAGAGGGGCCGGACACCCGGAGGGTGTTGAAAAAGCCAAAGACCACCGTGCCCACCAGGGCAAAGGCGGGGCTCCAGTTGGCGAAGATGACCAGAGCCACGGCAATCCAGCCGTAACCGTTGGTCCAGCAGCTGCTGGACAGAGAGCCGTTCATGTTCAGGCCCATGTAGTACCCGCCAATGCCCATGATGCCGGAGCCCAGCATAATGTGCAGATACTTGTACCGGCGCACGTTGATGCCCACCGAGTCGGCGGCGGCGGGGTTCTCCCCCACCGAGCGCAGGCGCAGACCCGTGCGGGTGTACTTGAGGTACCACCACATCACCAGGGCGATGACCACGCCCAGATACACCAGCATGTTGTGGTCAAAGAACACCTCCCCCAGCACGGGAATCTGGGACAGGCCGGGAATGGGCAGATTGGCAAAGCCGTTTTGAATGTTTTCGTAGTTGTTCATGGCGGGCCAGCTCACGGCCTTCACGCCGTTGCCCACAAAGAAGAACACGCCCAGGCCAAAGGTGGTGATGGTCAGGCCGGTGATGTTCTGGTTGGCCTGGAGGGTGACGGTGAGCACGGCAAAGATGAGGCCGCACAGGGCCGCGGTGAGGAAGGCCACCAGGATGCCCACCGCCATGGAGTTGGCGTAGCAGCCCACCAGATAGCCGAAGATGGCACCCACAGCCATGGTGCCCTCCACGCCCAGGTTCAGGCTGCCCGACTTCTCAATGGCAATCTCCCCCACGGTGCCATAGAGCAGCGGGATGTTGTAGACAATGATGTTGTGGAGGAATGTGGTGACAATGTTCAGCTTATCATCCATGGCGCTCCACCTCCTTTTTGGTGATGACCACGCGGAAGCGTGTGAAGAAGTCGGCTGCCAGCACCAGGAACAGGATCACACCCTGGAGCATGTCGGCAAAGCTGGAGTCCACGGCGGAAAAGGTGGCGGCAGCGGCGGTAGAGCCAAATTGCAGCACCCCGATGAGAGCGGACACCAGAAAGATTCCCACGGTGTTCAGCTGGGCCAGCCAGGCCACAATGATTCCCGTCCAACCCACATCATCGGTGATGGAGGTGGAGAGAATCCCGGCGGTTCCCACCTTGAAGGCGGCCGCCAGACCGATGAGGCAGGCGGAGAAAAATACGGTGCGCAGCACAATGGTATTCACCTTCATCCCGGCGTAGCGGGCGGTGCCCATGGAGTCGCCCACCACGGCGATCTCATAGCCCTGCTTGGTGCGCTTGAGGTACACGTACACCAGCACCCCGATGACTATGGTGAGCAGCACGCAGATATTCAACCCGAACTTCCCCAGCATGATCTTGGGAAAGGACACCAGAGAGGCGAAGCTTCCGAAGGTGGGTCGGGCGGATTGGGGATTCAAGAAGAAGTTCCAATCCCCCTTGGTCTCCCCCAGGAAGGTGAGAACATACAGGGCGATATAGTTGAGCATCAGGGTGAGCAAGGTCTCGTTGGTGCCGAACCTTACCTTGAGGGCCGCCACAAAAACGCCCAACAGACCGGCGGCCGCCATAGCCGCCACGCACATGAGCACCAGCACCAGGGGCTGGGGCAGGGCCTCTCCGGTGAGGAAGGCCACCGCTGTGGCCGCTATGGCGCCCACAATGAACTGGCCCTCGCCGCCGATGTTCCAAAACCGCATCTTAAAGGCCAGAGACAAGCCCAGGGCGGTGAGAATCAGGGGCACCAGAATTTTCAAATAGTTTTCCACGGCCTTGTAGGCAATTTTATTGCCGATCATGCCCATGGTGAACATTTTGGAGTAATACTCCAGGGGATTGACCCCCATGGCCAGCAGCACCAGACCGCCCAGCACCAGGGCCAGCGCCACCGCTCCCACATAGAGGAGGATTTTTTTCCAAAGCGGGCAGTCCTCCCGCTTAACCACATGAATGCGCATGTCTTACTTCCCCTCCTCTTCCTGGTCAAACAAGCTGTCGGCGGCGTATCCGGCGGGCTTGTCCGCATACTTGTGGGTCAAATCCAGACTGCCGGTCATCATCAGGCCCAGCTCCTCCTTGGTGGTCTTGTGGGCGTGAACCACGCCCATGACCTTGCCGTGACACAGCACCAGAATCTTGTCGCACAGGGCCATCATCACGTCCAAATCCTCGCCCACAAAGAGGATGCCCACCCCGCTCTTTTTCTGCTGGTTGAGGATATTGTAAATGGCATAGGAGGAGTTGATGTCCAGGCCGCGCACCGGGTAGGCGGTGACAATGACGTTGGGGCCTGCCTTGATCTCCCGGCCCAGCAGCACCTTCTGCACGTTGCCGCCGGACAGGCGGCGCACCGGGGTCTCGGTGGAGGGGGTGACCACACCCAGCTCGTCGATGACCCGCTGGGCGTCCTCCCGCCCCGCCTTGCGGTCCACAAAGGGTCCTTTGGTGTCGTTGTAGTTTTTCAAAATCATGTTGTCGGTGATGGACATGGAGGGGGCCAGGCCCATGCCCAGACGGTCCTCGGGGATGAAGGACATGGAGATGCCCTTGGCCAGAATCTCCTTGGGGCTGAGGCCCACAATGTTCTCTCCCTTGTGGATCATCTTCCCCGACTCAATGGGGCGCAGACCGGCAATGGCCTCACACAGCTCCTTCTGGCCGCATCCGGCAATCCCCGCCACGCCCAGCATCTCGCCGCCCCGGATGTAGAAGCTGACGTGGTCAATGGCCACGTTGCCCTCGTCGCTGCGGATGGTCAGGTCCCGAATTTCCAGCAACGGGCTCAACTTTTCCACCTTGGGCCGCTCAATGTTCAGGTCGATCTTGTGGCCCACCATCCACTCGGTGAGCTCCTGCTCGTTGGTATCTTTGGTGTCCACGGTGGTGATGTATTCTCCCTTGCGGAGAATGGCCACCCGGTCCGAGATGTCCATGACCTCGTTGAGCTTATGGGTGATGATGATGATGGAGTGGCCCTGCTCCTTCATCCGCCGCAGCACGCCGAACAGCTTGTCAATCTCCTGCACCGTCAAAACGGCGGTGGGCTCGTCCAGGATGATGACCTTGGCCCCATAGTAGAGCACCTTGATGATCTCCAGGGTCTGCTTTTCCGACACCGCCATGTTGCACACCTGCTTGTGGGGGTCCAGGTCAAAGCCAAATTTCTTGGCCATCTCCTCGATCTTCTGGTAGCGGTCCTTTTTCAGCACAAATCCCGCTTCCTGAGCACCCATCCAGATGTTGTCGGCGGCGGAAAACACATCCACCAGCTTGAAGTGCTGGTGCACCATGCCGATGCCCAGCCGCTTGGCGTCCTGGGGCGAGGAGATAGTCACCGGCTTGCCATCCACCAAAATGGTGCCGCTGTCCGGGGTGTAGATGCCGGACAGCATGTTCATCAAGGTGGTCTTACCCGAGCCGTTTTCCCCCAACAGGGAGAGAATTTCCCCTTTTCGGAGATTCAGGTTCACGTTGTGGTTTGCCACCACCGGCCCGAAGGTTTTGGTGATGCCACGCAGTTCCACGGCATACTCTTCTGCCATGAAATCAGCCTCCTTCTCACTTTTCTCGGTTCGCTTTTTCCCATTCCCCACCAAATGGGGTGGGAACCAGGAAAAAGAGAACAGGGTGATCCTCTGGGGATGTTTGATGGGGAAAAGGCTCTGCCTTATTCCATAAATGCCATCCGGGCCGGCCAGTAACGTCCGGCCGGCCCGGATGAATCGGGTCTTGCTTGTTGGGGCGGGAGGCTTAGCCCACCTTCACGCCCTCTACAAAGTAGTTCATGGTGCCAGTGATCACCGAATCCTCCACGCTCTTGCCACCGGCGGGCACGATCTCCTTGCCGTCGTTGGTCTTGAGGGCAGCGTCGGTCTTGGTGATGGACACGGTGCCGTCGTCATTGAGGGTGTAGGACAGCTTCACACCGGAGAACACATCCCACTCTCCAGAGGCAATCAGCTCCTTGACGGCGTCCAGGTAAGCCTGGGTGTTGGGGGCGCAGTTGTCGCTGAGGGGGGACACGCCCACCAGGCCCTTGGTCAGGCCCTCATAGTAGGCGGAGCCGCCCATGGCGGAGACGAAGTTCTCAGCCCCGCCGCAGGTCATGGCAGTCTCCATGGCGGTCTTGTAGTACACATCCCAGTTCCACACCGCAGCGGTGAGGTGGGCCTTGGGGGCGTCCACGGTCATGTCGGAGTTGTAGCCGCAGCCGAACACACCGGCCTTCTCAGCGGCGATCTGGGGCTGTGCGGAGTCGCAGTGCTGGGCGATCACACCGCAGTTGTAGCTGTTGATGAGCTCCTCGGCAAAGGCGTACTCGTTCTGCTCGTCGCTCCAGGCGCCCAGTTCCTTGACGTACACGGTGGCGTTGGGGTTCACCGACTGCACACCCAGGGTGAAGCCGTTGATGCCGGAGCAGGTCTCGGCGTACTCGGTGCCGTAGGCGGAGACGTAGCCCACGTTATTGTTGCCAGTCTCCAGGCTCTTCAAACCAGCGGCCACGCCGGTGAGGTAACGGGCCTGATAGATACGGCCAAAGTAGTTGTTGAAGTTGGTGTCGTTGGACAGATAGCCGGTGGCATGGGAGAAGATCACCTCGGGATACTCCGCTGCCTTGGCCTCCATGGCGTTGAGATAGCCAAAGGAAATGCCGAAGATGATGTCGCAGCCCTCACCCACCAGGTTGTCCACGGCGGCAGCCACCTTGTCGTCCTCCTCGGGCACTTCATCCACGATGACCAGCTGGGTCTCGGGATCCAGGCCCAGCTCCTCCATGGCGGTGGTGATGCCCTTGTTGTGGGCGTAGGTGTAACCGGCGGTGTCGCTCTTCTTGTTGATATAGATGGCGCCCACCTTGAAGTCGCTATCCGAAGTGCCGGTGGCAGAGTTCTGAGTCTTGTCGTCGGTGGTGCTGCCCGTTTTGCTGGAGCAGGCCGCCAGACCCAGCGCCATCACGCCGGCCAGAGCCAGGGCAAGAATACGCTTTTTCATACGTTTGGTTCCTCCTTAACATAAATCCTATCCTAATTTATTTCAAAAAAGGCGTGGCCTTTTCAGAAATCAGCCTCGCAGAGTTTTCCCGCCTGAAGGCGGGAAAAGCCATTGAAATTCATTTTCTCCCGGGACATGCCACGGGAGAAAATACTTCTCACCCTGCAAGTGTGAATTCGGCCGCGGTGTCTGCGGCCGAACTTTGCGCGCAGCAGGGTGCAATCTTCGGCTTCAAAAGGCTCTGCCTTTTGAAGCCATTAGCAAAATTCGATGCCCTTGGAGCCCATGGACTTGATGCGGGCCAGAGACTCCACCCGCACGCCCATATTGCGAATCATCTCGCCGCCGGGCTGGAAGGCCTTCTCCACGGCAATGCCCGCCCCCACCAGGGTGGCGCCGGAATCCCGCACCAGCTTGATAAGCCCCTGGAGGGCCGCGCCGTTGGCTAAGAAGTCATCAATGAGCAGCACCCGATCCCCGGGGCCTAAAAACTTCTTGGACACGATGATGTCGTACACCCGGCCATGGGTAAAGGACTCCACCTGGGCCGAGTACACCTCGCCGGCAATGTTCTTGGTCTTGTTCTTCTTGGCAAAGAGCACCGGCACCCCAAACTGCTGGGCCACAACACAGGCAATGCCAATCCCGGAGGCCTCAATGGTGAGGATCTTGGTCACGTTCTCCCCTTCAAAGAGCCGTGCCCACTCCTTGCCCATCTCTGCAAAGAGCCCCACGTCCATCTGGTGGTTGAGGAAGCTGTCCACCTTTAATACATCCTCGCCCTCCATGACTCCGTCTTCCCGAATCCGCTGTTCCAACAGTTTCACCGTTATACGCTCCTCTCTGGCCAAGTCATACCCTTATCTATAAAATAAGATACCTGATATTTTAACAAAAAAACTCCCATTGTTCTATTCTATTTTTTGCACATATCTTCCTTGTTGTCAAGTGCTATTTCTGGTACAATATATACACTTTAGAAATCCTGTCAACAATTTGTAGAAATGGTTCCAATTTTGACCAATTTATACCAATTTATACTGTAAAACGGAGGTTTTGCTGCATGAAGGTCAAACAAAGGATTTGGGAATTTTTCCTGCTCACCATGGGCACCGCCCTGGTGGCCATCGGTACTTATTTTTTCAAATTTCCCAACCATTTTTCCACCGGCGGCGTCACCGGCATCGCCGTCATTCTCTCCTCCATTTTCCCCGCCATCAGTTCCTCTCTCTTCGCATCCATCATCAACGTGGCCTTTCTCCTTCTGGGCTTTTTGGTGCTCAACCGTGGCTTCGGCGTGCGCACGGTGTACTGCACCCTGCTCTTCTCCGGCATGCTCACGGGCATGGAGTGGCTGTTCCCCATGTCTGCCCCGCTCACCGATGAAAAACTGTTGGAGCTGTTCTTTGGCGTGATCCTCCCCGCCCTGGGTTCTGCCATTTTGTTCAACGCCCAGAGTTCCACCGGCGGCACTGACATTTTGGCCATGATTCTAAAAAAATTTACCAGCCTGGACATTGGTATGGCCCTGCTCTATGTGGACGTGCTCATTGCCGGTTCCACACTCATTCTCATTGATGTGGAAACCGGTTTGTTCTCCCTGCTGGGTCTGGTTTTGAAATCCGTGCTGGTGGACTCGGTCATTGAGTCTCTCAATCGGAAGAAGAGCTTCATTCTGGTCACCTCCTGTCCCAAAGAGGTGTGCAGCTTCATTACCCATGATTTGCACCGCTCCGCCACGGTCTGGAAAGGCGAAGGGGCCTACTCCCATCAGGACAAGTGGGTGGTGCTCACCGCCCTGTCCCGGGCGCAGGCCGTAGCTCTGCGCCGCCACCTGAAAGCCGTTGACCCCCACGCCTTTATGCTCATCACCAACTCCAGCGAGATTTTCGGCAAAGGGTTCCTCCGGGCCTAACCATAATTTTCTTTTGTGCCATTCCCCATTCCATCCTCCGACAGAATTTTTCCACAGCTTCGTGCTACAATGTGGAAAAATACCTGGAACCCCCGGGTTTCTCGTAGGAGGCAGATGAGGAATGGCACTTTTTACAAAGGATCGCCGACAGGTGATGGAATTGCCGGTGCAGAGCATCCAGCCCAACCCCAACCAACCGAGAAGCGTGTTCTCCCAGGCAGAACTGCAAGAGCTGTCCCACTCCATTTCCCAGCTGGGGATCTTGCAGCCCCTAACGGTGCGAAAGGTGGGCAACAACTGGGAGCTCATCTCCGGGGAGCGGCGGCTGCGGGCGGCCCAGCTGGCGGGGATGACCACGGTGCCTTGTCTGGTGATGCAGACGGATGAGGAGACCTCCTCCCTGCTGGCCCTGGTGGAGAACATCCAGCGGCGGGACTTGGACGTGTGGGAAGAGGCCCTTGCCCTGCGCCGTCTCATCACCCTCTACCACCTGTCCCAAGACGAGGTGGCCCGCCGGGTGGGCAAGAGCCAGTCGGCGGTGGCCAACAAACTGCGGCTTCTCAAGCTCCCCCCCGATGTCATCGAAATTCTCCGCCAAGCGCAACTCACCGAGCGGCACGCCCGGGCGCTGCTGCGGTTGGAGAATGGGGAGGCCCAGCGCAAAGCCGCCCAGTACATCGTCCGCCACAACCTGACCGTGGCTCAGTCGGAGGCGTACATCGCCAAGCTGTGTCAGGACACGCCAAAAAAACAGGAAGCCTCCCCCATTCTCCACATGAAGGATGTGCGATTGTTCTTTAACACCTTGCGCCGCAGTGTGTCTCTCATGGAGGCCTCGGGGCTGCACACCCAGTACACCAAAGAAGAGGTGGAAGATGGGGTGAAGGTGGTCATCCACATTCGTAAAAATCCAGAGTGACATAAAACGCCGTCTCGGTACTCCGAGGCGGCGTTTTTCTTTTCCCCTGGTGGGGTTGTGGGTGTAGGCTTGCCAGCCTGGGGACACTCCGCCTTGCCTCTCCCTCTGGGAGAGGCAAGGCGTCAGCCGTGACGGAGAGGGCGTGTCCCTCTTCTAGTTTCCGGCATGGCCTGCCGGTTTGGGTTTGCTCCGCAGGGTGTCGCGCTCCGCTGGGGGCTATTTCTGACCGGGCAAAAATAGACGAAAAACCCGCCTAGGGGTTGCACCCCTAGGTACCCCGCTGGGGTACGAGGCTGTTCCTGCGTCAAGACTATGGTCGGCCCGTCACCCTTGCTGTGGCTCCTGGTACTGCTACTATTCCAGGCTTTCCTGGCAACTGGCCCTATGGCTGGGTGGTTTCCATCTCCGGGCCTACTCTGGTGGTGCGGTGTTGCCACCGCCGGGAGCCAGGCCACCGGCCGCTGGGAACAGCGGCTCACCCGGGTAAGCCCCTGGAAGTAGCAGGACGCATGAACATGGAAGCAGGCACTTCCCATAGAACAGCCCAGCCATCTGTGTGACCCCACCAGGGGAAGGGGCGAGCCTAGACGTAGGCAGTCCCCACCCAGTACCAGCGGGGTGGATTCCACAAGGCGGGGGAAGGCCCCGCCTTTGGCGATTCTTTCCCCGATTTCTCATCGCTGAGAAATCGGGCCCAGCGGAGCGTCACCCCAGGCTGGCAAGCCGCAATCGCCCCCCCCAGCGGAGCGTCATCCAACGGGGTGACCCCACCAGTGGTGGGAGCCCCCCCTCAGAATTTCCTCATGAGGGGTTTTTCCAAATTGTTTCACGTGAAACACAAATTTTTCTTGCACCGTAGTGGTTGAAAAATTTATCGTAAAACGGTATAATCAAATTTAGTTCTGTTTATCCTTTTATATAGAAAAAGGCGGGTTGTGTTATGTCAAAAACCATTGCCATTGTCAACCAAAAGGGCGGTGTGGGTAAAACCACCACCTGCGTCAATCTGTCCGCTGCCCTGACCCAGTTGGGTCTTAAGGTGCTGGTGTGCGACTTTGACCCCCAGGGCAATGCCACCTCCGGCTTGGGCGTGGACAAATCTCGTTCTCCCAGCGTGTACGACGTGCTGATGGGCAATGCCCCCATGTCCAAAGCCATTGTGTCCACCGCCTGGGCGGACGTCGTTCCCTCCAACAAGGCCCTGTCCGGTGCCACCGTGGAACTCATCGCCCTGGATCGGCGGGAGTATCGCCTGAAGGACGCCTTGGAGGAAGTGAAGGACAACTATGACTACATATTCATCGACTGCCCCCCTTCCCTGGAGCTGCTCACCCTGGACTCCCTGTGTGCCGCTGACACCCTGCTGGTGCCGGTGCAGTGCGAGTATTATGCCCTGGAAGGACTCAGCGACTTGATGTACACGGTACGCCTGGCCAAACGCTCCCTCAATCCCAATTTGGAGCTGGAAGGTGTGGTGCTCACCATGTACGACGGACGCACCAACCTGTCCATGCAGGTGGCAGAGGAAGTGAAGCGGTACTTCCCCGGCAAGGTGTATGCCAGCGTCATTCCCCGCAATGTGCGTCTGTCCGAGGCTCCCAGCCACGGCAAACCGGTGATGGCCTACGACAAGTTGTCCCGTGGTTCCGAGGCCTATGAGGCCCTGGCCAAGGAGTTTCACAACAAGAACACGAAGTAGATGTTTCACGTGAAACATAGCGAATTTTAGATAGAAAGGAAGGGACACCTGTGGCAAAAATCAAAGGTGGCTTGGGCCGAGGTCTGGGCGCGCTCATGGGAGACGCGGCCCTCCAGACCCAGGAGGCTGGATCTGTCCAACTCCCCATTTCCCAGGTAGAACCAGGGCTAAACCAGCCCCGAAAGAGGTTTGACGAGGAATCCCTGGCCGATTTGGCGGATTCCATCCGGGAACATGGCATCATTCAGCCCCTCACCGTCCGCCGTCTCTCCACCGGGTATTACCAGATCATTGCCGGGGAACGCCGGTGGCGGGCTGCCAAGCAGGCGGGCCTCAGCGAAGTGCCGGTGGTCATCATTGAAGCGGACGACCGCAAGGTGATGGAACTGGGCCTCATTGAAAACCTCCAGCGGGAGGACCTGAACCCCATGGAAGAAGCGGAAGGGTATCTGGTGCTGCTCACCGACTACGGGCTGACCCAGGAGGAAGTGGCCCGGCGCATGGGCAAATCCCGCCCCGCCATTGCCAACGCCCTGCGTCTGACTTCCCTCCCCCCTGCGGTGCGGGAAAAGCTGGCGGATGGCACCCTGTCGGCCGGGCATGGCCGGGCCGTGCTCATGGTGGAGGGGGAACAGGCCCAGACCGCCTTTGCCGACTGGATCGCGGAACAGGGCCTATCGGTGCGTCAGGCGGAGGCCGCCGCCAAGCATTTCACTCTGGAGCCCAAGGTGAAGAAGGAGAAGCCTGTCCACGAACACCAGATGTATATTGACCAGGCCCAGCAGCAGCTGGCCAACCATCTGGGCCGCAAGGTGAAGATCACCGCCGGAAAAAAGAAGGGCCGCCTGGAACTGGAATATTACAATGTGGACGATTTGAACAACCTGTTGGAGCAGCTGCAGCAGCTGCCGCAGTCAATCAAGAACGAAGAATGAGGCCAACCGTTCCCCCAGAAAGGGAGCCAAAGGCACAGATACACAGATGCGCTTTCAGAGAATTGCCGCACCATTCTTGTCTCTCCCCTTGGGAGAGGTGGCACAGCGTAAGCCGTGACGGAGAGGGCCCAGCTTTCCCTCTCCTACTCTAATGAATAAGGAGAAAAGAAAGCCATGTTAGACATCAAGTTTATCCGGGAAAACCCCGAGATTGTCAAAGAGAACATCAAGAAGAAATTCCAGGATGCCAAGCTGCCCCTGGTGGACCAGGTCATCGAGCTGGACCGCCAGAACCGGGACGCCATGACCGAGGCCAACAACCTGCGCGCCTCCCGCAACTCCCTGTCCAAGCAGATCGGCATGCTCATGGGCCAGGCCAAGAAGGACCCCTCCAAGCTGGAGGAGGCCGAGGCCGTCAAGGCCCAGGTGAAGGCCCAGGCCGACCGGCTGGCGGAGCTGGAGGCCAAGGAGGAGGAGCTCGCCCCCCAGATCCGTCACATCCTGCTCCAGATCCCCAACATCATCGACCCCTCCGTGCCCATCGGGCCCGACGACTCCTGCAACGTGGAGGTGGAGCGCTTCGGGGAGCCGGTGGTGCCCGACTTCCCCATCCCCTACCACACGGAGATCATGGAGCGGTTCGACGGCATCGACATGGACGCCGCCGGCCGGGTGTCCGGCAACGGGTTCTACTACCTGCTGGGGGACATCG
>CALXDO010000057.1 GCA_944387075.1 uncultured Oscillospiraceae bacterium
GGAATGGTGTGGTATCTTTATCTAAGTGAAACCCCTTTCTCCCACTTGTGGACTGCTGGGGCTGTCACCCCAAGAAAATCGGCCAGCTGTTCCTGGGTGAGGGAGAGTTCTTTTCGCTTTTCTCGTATGATCTCACCTATTTTCATACGCCACCTCCGCTTCTTTTGTACCTCCATCATAGCAGATGCTGAGAGTAGGGACAATAGAGTGGCTGTTAGATAAAAGGGGGAAAAAAGAAACCACAGGTTAAAAGAAAGCCCATGTTAAAAGTCGTTGCTTTACAATATCCCCTTCTATGCCTACAATATGGAAGGGAAGGAAATGATATTATGTTAGGATATAACATTAAAAAATATCGCAAGGAGAAGGGGTATACATAGGAAGAGCTTTCTAGTATGCTGCACGTTGTCCGGCAGACATTATCGAAGTGGGAAAATAATGTGTCCGTACCTGACGAAGAAGTCCTCATAAGAATTTCCAAGGCGTTGGATGTGCCCGTGAGTGTCCTTCTGGATTTGCCACAAGAGGAACCAGCAATTGATCTTGCTGGGGAACTGGCCAGGGTCAATGAAGAACTGGCAGAACGCAATGGGCAGCTGCAAAGAAATGTACTGGCCGGAAAAAAGAGAGGGCAGATGATCTTTCTCTCTCTTATTGCGCTGATTGTTATGATAAGTGTACGCAATCCCATTGTGTCGCTGGTTTTGGTAGGTGGCTGTTTCGGGTTGGCACTTCTGATTTTATACAGAAATCTGTCCTTGCTTTCTGAAAGTACGGTTTCCGCAACGCAGATGAAAGTGTTGAAGATCACAACAGGATTCAGTGCCATTTTACTCGTTGGAGTAGTGATAGTTTGCGGACTGCTGCAGGCGAAGGTGATCACACTGACAGAACAGCAGGAGGGGTGGATGGCCATGGGCATCCTTTCCTGTGTGTTCCTCTTTGTTGGTGCCCTTGCTCCTCGTCTGCCGTATCAGTGGCACACTGGTCTGCGTCTGCCGTGGACGGTGAGCGATGAAGACACATGGAATCTGGCCCATAAAATCATTGGCTTCATCTCGTTGCCCATTACGCTGTTGTACCTTGGTACAGCAGCGTCGTGCTCAGATATGGATAGCATTGGGACGATTTCAATGGTTGCCATAGTGCTGTATATCGGAATACCGTGCATAAAACTTACGCCGTAGAAAACAAAAGAAGTATCCTTCCTGTAATCAAAAAAACTGTCTGTGGTATTTATGTGGACAACCTCGAAGACGAAAATTTAGACAAAAAATCCGCTGTTTTCTCGGGAAAACGGCTGCTTTTGGTCAAAGCGACAGGATTTGAACCTGCAGTCTCTTGGACCTAAAGGGAGATGTGAAAATTTTCCTGACAATCTTGGCAGCTTTCTAAACCTTTCCGCTCCAATCCACTTTCTCTTGGGCACTCTTTGAAAGCGTGGTTTCCGTGTGTTCCGAGGGTGTGTGTGGTATGTTCTGTGGTCAGAAACGCTCCTCAACTTTTGCCGGTGATTTTCACCCGCAGGGAAGAGGAGCGTTTTTCGTGTTATTGTCTGTCTGTATTGTAACTCTGGGGCAAGGGGGAGGCAAGTGATTTCTAAATCGTGCATGGCTCAGGAATTGAGGGGCTGTAAACAAAAAAGATGATTTTATTTACATTCGTGACAGTACCCGCAAATCATTTGTTTGTCTCTTCTGCATGGATGGCAGCCAAACAGGCATCCAAAGCGGACTGACCCTCCTCCGGAGTCAAATCCGGCTGTGTTCCCCTGATCCCGTTGCAGGAGCCATCCGGATTAAAGGTCAGGTATGGCTCATAGTAAATCACCAGGCCGGAGTATGGCAGCACCATCACATAAGGCTGTGCGCCAATGCCGTTTCCACCTGTCTCTGTGCCCACCAGCGTGGCAAATCCTGTGCCTTGACAAAAAACGGCGAACTGGTCTGCGGAGGAATAACACACATCGTCAACCAGCACCCACACCTTTCCGTCAAAGGTATGTCCTGTTTCGGATGGTTGGATACGCTGTGTGACCTTAAACAGCAAATTCATGCCCTCCACATATTCAGGTTGAATATAGGGAAAATCTTCCCGCCAAGAATCGTCTGTATAGACCTCACCGATGGAATCTGCAAATTGGGGGTTCAATGCCAAATTCAGCGGACCTGATTTTGCGGCAAAAAACATCTCATTGGAAATGGGTTTATCGATCAAAGCTGCAATCATAGACATCCAGGGTCTGATATCGCCGCCAGCATTGCCCTGTATATCAACGATCAGGTGGTCTTTGTCCTGAACCCCGGCAAGGAACTGACTCATGGCGGCGTATGTGTCATCGGTCCAGCCTGAAAAAGTCGATATTTTCACATATGGAATATCATCAACCGTCCCAAAGGTTATGCCGGGGGAAATTGTTTCGTTATCAACGACACTCACCGTGGCCGAAAGCCCTGATGCAGTATTGTCGGTTAATTTCTTCCAATACCGGTAGAACTGCCTTGATCTGGGATTCTGGATTAGATTGCCCATCCTTTGCAACAGGGGATCATCAATGGACAACCAGCTGTCGCCATATCTCTGCCAGGTGCTGGGGAATAACACGAACATATGCCCCACATTGTGAAGGTCATATAGGCAAAAGTTGATGACATCTATAAATGAGGCCTGGCTCACATAGCCCTTTTTATCCAGTTGCTTGCGATAATTGTCCCGAATCGCCCTCCAGTCGATGCCCAGTTCCGCTTCAATGCGGTCAAGATAAGGATAATTTTCCTCCAGCAGGAGCCATATGGTATCATAGTCATACAGTGCCTCGTCGGCGGTGAGGCAGATCTCCCCCGCAGCCACACGTAGTTCCCCATCAAAGGGCATGGGGAAGGAGTCTGTTTGGGTAAAGGGCACTTCCCCGGTGGGGGTGGGAGTTGTGTCAAGTACCTCCCCGGTGGATACCTGCTCAGACGGGTCTGTATCAGGTTCCGCAGTGGTTTGACAGGCGCACAGGAGCAGGGAAAGAACCAATATCCAGCACAGCAGTTTTCGTTTCATCGTTGACCTCCTGTATCCATTTGAGCGGTTGTGTTGTCTCCGTGGTACTTCTCTCTGTGAACTGGACAGCCCAGGGATAGAGAGCACGCAGACATTTGTGTATCAGAATTGTAACATAGGGAAAAGCAGCAGTACATATCGCCCCATGTTATTTCTCATGAACGGAGAGAAACCGGTGTAGGTTTGTCAATGATGTGTTACACATTGGGGAAAGCGAATAAGACCTGCTTAGGGGAGCGCCAAGAGAGGGGGCGCATGGGGAAATTGTTGTAAGCCCGTTCCCTGACAGCAAGCTGAGCCTTGAAATCATCAAAGCTGTAAAAGCGATGGGAGGCATAGAACTCTTCGTTGTCTTTACGGTGGCTGCGCTCAACCTTACCATTGTGGCGGGGCGTATATGGCTGGATGAGTTTGTGACGGATGCCCAGGCGTTGGAGTTCCAGTTCAAAGAGGGGTGGCTTGTCGTTGCCTTTTGGCATCAGACGATTGGTAAATTCACCCCCGTTGTCTGTCTGGACGCACTCAATGACAAATGGAAATTGCTTGACCACATGCCGTAAGAACTCGGTGGAAGAGTAGGTGCTGTGCTCTTGAA
>CALXDO010000058.1 GCA_944387075.1 uncultured Oscillospiraceae bacterium
CTTTTTCCTATTGAGGTATTCCTCTCTGGTAATCATCATCTGCAAGAAACCATTCTCCTCGCCCAGTTCCTGAAAGCCTGCTTTTCGATGGGTTTCCCATGCAGCGATCTCGTGCCTGGCAACTTCAAAGTCGTTATGGATTCGAGTCACACCGCAGGCACGGAATGCGTGGTCCAGCATCAGCTTCAGCGCAGGGACTGCATGCCCTTTCCCACGGTAGGGCGCATAGATCACGATGCCCATATCCCACCACTCTTTTTCGGGGGTATAGTGAAAATTCACAGCACCGATCCACGTACCATCGGAGCTGTGTTTGATATAAGCGCAGAAACGCTCTGGCTCTCGTCCCACCCAACTTTTATACCAGTCAGGCAGCACCTCGTCCGGATAGTCGATGCAGCTGGTATCCTTGTGATAGCCGTCATAATCAACGTCCCAGTTTGCGTTGTAGGCCATGGTTTCTGGGTCAGACATCATCTTTTGATAGAACCACAGATCTTCCAACTTCGGAATATACAGTTCGAGCTGCTCCATTGTTTACTCCTTTATGCCCATATAATCAAATTCTATATGTTCCAATGCGCCGTCAAGTTATTTTGGTTCTTCACTTTCTCAAATCCCACAGACTCAAATAGTCGGATAGCCGGAATTTGATCCACATCCACCATCAGCATCATTCCCTTGGGCCGATTCGGTTCCAATGCTTTGGACATCAACTTCCTACCATAGCCCATCCCCCGGTATTCTTTCAAAACCAGAAGGTCATAAGGTTCATTTTCATCAAAGCATCGGGTAACATCCAAATAGCCCACTACATTACCTTCACGGATGGCGACAAGCACACGAAACCGGTCTAAGGCAGTCACGACCTTTTCTGCCGTCCAATAGGTGTCCTTGTTATGTATAGCCATGTATCCCCCTTCGTATGTTGCCGAATACAACTCCACACCAGAGGTATCTACTTTCAAAGCAGGCCCCACAAACACCATCTTTTGCTGCTCTGGTTCAGATTCTGCTGCTCTAACTTTCAGCATCTGCTTCAAAATATAATTCTCAGGATTGAACACAAAGTCTACATCATAACCGGGATAGTATCGCTCCAAATAACGAAATATCTCCTCATATGCACTTTGAACCCGAGACAGCCCCACAAGCATTTCCATGTACCGTTCTTCTCTGATGAGCAGGAACACAAACAGTCCAATCATATGCCCATCCAGATAAACACCCAGTGCCAAGTGCTTTTCCGGCTTCTCGATGCAATTTGCAAGGTTGCGCTGAAATTGCTCCGCATTGGTCAACATTGGGTCTGAGAATTGAGGGTCTCCATAAAAATCCGATACAAATTCCCAGCACTCGTCTATTGTTTGAATCATTTCAATCATAGCTCTGCACCTCACATCATGCACCTACTCGGTCTGAGACGAATTTGTATTCTCCTCTGTTTACATCGCTGCACCCCTACCAAATTCTAGTATATAGTGCGTGTCGGTTTCCCCTATCTGTATGAACCCAAGTTTATGATAAAGAATTTTTGCCCTACCATTCTCTTTAAAGCACCCTATTTGAATCTTTCTGTCCCGGGCAACGCAAATTTCCTGGAGGGCTTTTAGAATATTAGAACCGAGCCCATTGCCTCGGTATTCCGGGAGCAGATGAATCTCAACCACATGGTAACAGGAGTGCTCCAAATAGTATTGCACAAAACCGATAAATTCGCCATTGATTTCAATGACCTTGAACTGATCCATTTGAGAAAAGTCTCTGTCAAAATCATTTTGTTGATAATTCTCGTCCCAGCCCCAGATCTTCTCCACATAGGGACGGACGGACTGGGACTTCAGTATGTAGATCAAGTCATGGTCGTCAGGTGTTGCGGAACGAATGATATAGTCCATTTTCAGTCCTCCCTCTGGTTCCCCGGTTTTCTTCTGTCGCTGATTTGCTCATTTTCTTTCTATTGTACCAAAGCCCCACACTCCCGGCAAGAGCGGCGCATCGAGACGGTCAGCGGTACAATATCAACGCTATCGGAATAATACTTTCCTCTTGGCATTTCAGCCCATCCCAGGGCATCTACCCCCTCCATGGGTTGCCAACGCTCCCAGTCTCCGTTATGATGGTACCACACACCACCGGAGAAAGGAGTTTTCCATGAAACTCACCATACAACAAGATCCCGCTGTACCTGAGACAGAGGTCATTCTCCGCTGCCCTGCCCTGGACGCCCGTCTGGAGTCTCTCATTGCCCACATCCGACAATACAGCTTTGTGCTGGTTGGCTACCAGGAACAGCGGGAATTTCATCTGCCTCTGGAGAGCATCTACTATGCGGACTCCACTGACAGCAAAACATTTCTCTACCAGGAGCAAGCAGTATACCAGTGCCGAGAGACCCTGGCAACTTTAGAAGAGAAGCTGCGTCAAACCACATTTGTGCGCATCAGCAAAAACTGCATCATCAATACCGCAGTTTTGCACCATGTGGAGCCCCACTTCAACCACCGTCTGAAGGCTGTGTTAAAAAACGGAGAACAACTCATCATCACCCGCAATTACATTGACACCCTGCGCCGCAAGCTGAAAGGAGGCGCCGTTTCATGAAGCAATTTCTCTTTGTTCGCATTCCCTCCATCTGTATCTGTTTTACCGGCATTATGATCAGTAGTCTGGTCATCACCCTGCTCTCTGGCTGGCCCGTCTCCCCATTCCCCTTCCAGGTGCTGGGGTGGATCGTGGTCTGCCAGGTCATCGACTGGCTGCTATGCCATTTTGATTTCAAAAGCTGGCTGCAATATTATCTGGTGGAGTCCTCCATTCTCTACGTCGCCACATTGGCCGTGGCCCTCGTTTTTCACTGGACCGCCGCCACCGTTCCGAGCATCGTTTTGTTTTCCATCCTGTTCCTCGCCGTGGACAGCTTTGTATTCTGGTACTTCTATCGCCGTCAGCGTTTACTGGCCCAGGAACTCAACCAGCTGCTGCAAGCACAACAGAAGGACTCTGAAATGGACTCATAACCGTTTGATCGTCTGCCCCGTAACCAAAATTCCCGGATGCGTCAGCACCCGGGAATTTTACTCTTTCCTGTACACCTAAACCCTCTTCACGCCTTCCACCACGATGCCGAGATTATAACACTTTTGTATATCTTCGGGTGGTTATGGTACTTCCGTTCACAATGTTAGTCACCTTGTCCTGCAATACAAAACCGTTATTCTCCATGACTTTTGCCGAACCATAGTTGTCATCATCGCAAGTGATTAAAGCGGTGGAGATCCCCAGCTTTTTTGCTTTTTCTAATGCTAACTGAAGCATTAAAGTTCCGTAACCTTTCTTCCACTCAGAAAAAC
>CALXDO010000059.1 GCA_944387075.1 uncultured Oscillospiraceae bacterium
CCGTCCTCGTAGAGGGGGCTGTGGTAGTCCCGCTCCACGTCGGGGCCGTAGAGGTGGGTGTAGCCCAAGTCGTTCTCAAACAGGCCAATGACGGCGTTTTCATAGTTGGCTTCCGTGTAGGGCATGGTGGGTCACCTCCGGTTAATCTGCTTCGAGAGATAGTTTCTGCCTCATTACTTTCAAAACATAAGTTTTCAAACTTTTTTGCATGGCTTTTATTTCTTGATCTAAGCGTGTCTCTTCACCGCAAATCTTGTGTATATCATACGGAATTTGTCCATCAGGTGTATCGTCATATAAAACAGAGTACTCCTTGTCAAGTTCCAGGTATCTCATATAATATTCCTGATACAATTCTGGTGGTATAGCATCATTCTGTAGCATAATTCCTAATTCCTCATACTCATCAATACATTCATCCTCGTACCTAAGTTCCTGTAATAATCTGTCATATTTTTCATGATTTCTTTCCCAGCCCGCCTTTTCATGCAACAATTTACGAATTTTTTTAATTTTGTTGCACGTGTTATTCCCAAAAAGCAACGCTACCTCCATAATGCTATCACAATAGTTATTCTGTTCTATGTGATTAGCTACGATAAGCCTCCTATCATATAACTGTACATCTATGTTCTTCTGCATTTCCAATTTTGTTAATGCAAGACTTTTTTCTGCCACCTCTACACTTTCCTTTGCAGCTTTGACCGCCCGGTAGTTAAAATATATAATGATTATAGTAGTAATCATGGAAAACACACTAATTCCCGTTGCAATAATATCAAATATACTCGGCTCACTTATCGCTTTTGATATTTCAGTTATAGCAAAAAGCAATTCTTCATCGTTCAAAATTCCATCTCTCCGTTCATCAGTTTTGGAAGAAGTGTGTCTCGGAGTAAGGAAAGCCGTTCACTTTCTAACCCATTTGCATAAATTTTAGAAAATATGGATTGACAGATTGCATCGAATTTTCTAACCAATTCCGGTGGAGCAATACGAATAGGTTCCATTTCAAGAAACCCATTTATATCTAAATTTTTAATTCCAGTAGTTCCGTTTTCATAAGAAAAAAATACTCCCAAATCATAGAGATACTTCCAGTAGTGATACACATACATACTGTAGCCAGGTATAGGCTTCATCGCCTTACAAAAGTTGGTGCAAACCATTCCTCTTTCATAACGATTTAGAAGCGCATTGGATATGGCTGCTGCCCTTCCAGTAGATTGTGTTGGGCTTCCTCCAGAAATCTCAACCACAATATCTCCATTCATAAGTTTTTTGGATGCATAGTTTTTGGGAAGAATGTATCGTGTGGGAATTTTTCCTTTATTTCCGAGTCTTATCTCAGGAATATCAGCCCCTCGAATGCAATAAACCATTTCCGTATAGTTACCAGAAGATTTATCCTTACCCCAGTCCCCGCTTATTGTCTTTTCAATAATATCAGAAAAAGTACCACATTCCCATTGGCGACTGTTAATATTTTCCATAAACCAGCTTTTGAAGATGGCTTGGGCCTGCTGTTGGAGATTGGCATTGATTTTGTTGTTGACTTCAATTTTGTCATCAAGCAAAGAGAGGATACCCGCAATTTCTTTTTGATTCTTAAGCTCGGGACAAAATATTGTGTAGGAAGAAAAGGATTTCTTATTGACTATCGGTACAGCAGTTGATGTTTTACTTATATGGTTAAGTTGCTTTCCGAGAATTAGCATAGCATAATATACAAATGAAACATCAAACTTTTCCTGATTTACAATGATAGCATTTATTTGTTGATTTGAAACCGTTGATTCTGTTGTTATAACTACTTTTCCTAAGTCTGATCCTATACAGCTAACACATACAGAGTCTTTAGGTAACAGGCAATTCTTTACTTCCATTAAGCCTTTATCAGTCAGTGTCTTTTTTGTGGCTGTAACATACTTGGTCTGCATATCATCCGAAGGCGTCAAAAAAGGAATTTTCCCGCCGTAATTTTCTGGAATTGAAGTTTTCGGAGTCTTTCCTGTTACAATTCGTCCAAGTTCTCCAACTCTAACCTGTTTCCAATTTGTTTGTTCACACTTCAAACCCAATCCCCCCCAGCTTTTCCCGGATTTCCTGCTCCAACTGGTGGGACTGCTCAAACAGCTGGGACAGCTCTTTTGTCAGCCGCTCCATTTTCTCGCCAAAGGGCTCGCCGTCCTCCTCCTGCTCCTCCAGCCCCACATACCGGCCGGGGGTGAGGATGTAGTCCTGCTGGGCAATGTCCTGGATGGTGGCCACGGCGGAAAAGCCCTTGACCTCCTCCAAGGTGCCCTCTGCGTAGGCGTTGTAGGCGTCCGCCAGCTTTTTAATATCCTCGTCGGTGAGCTGCCGCAGCTTACGGGTGACCATGGTGCCCAGCTTGCGGGCGTCCAAAAAGAGGGTCTTTCCCTTCTGCTTCTTGTTCCGGGCCAAGAACCACAGGGAGACGGGAATCTGGGTGGTGTAAAAGAGTTGGGACGGCATGGCCACAATGCACTCCACCAAGTCCGCCTCAATGATATTCTTTCGGATGTCCCCCTCCCCGCCGCTCTGGGAGGACAGGGAGCCGTTGGCCAACACCATGCCCATGCGCCCGTGGGGGGCCAGGTGCCAGATCATGTGCTGGAGCCAGGCGAAGTTGGCGTTGCCCGCCGGGGGCGTGCCGTACTGCCAACGCACATCGTCCAGCAGCTTGTCCTGCCCCCAGTTGGACAGGTTAAAAGGGGGATTGGCCAGGATGAAGTCCGCTTTCAGCTGGGGGTGGCAGTCTTGAAAAAACGTGTCGGCGTTGTACTTGCCCAAGTCCGCCTCAATCCCCCGAATGGCCAGGTTCATCTGGGCCAGCTTCCAGGTGGTGGGGTTGGAGTCCTGCCCGTAGACGGAAATGCTCTTGTCCACGTTGCCCCCGTGGTTCTCAATGAACTTGGCGGACTGGACGAACATGCCCCCGGACCCACAACAGGGGTCATACACCCGCCCGTGGTAGGGCTGCAAAATCTCCACCAAAGTTTTTACCACACATGCGGGGGTGTAGAACTCCCCGGCCAGCTTGCCCTCCTGCTCGGCAAACTTGGAAAGGCAATACTCATAGGTGCGGCCCAGCAAGTCCTTGCTGCTGCCGTGCTCCACCATCTGAATGTTGGTGAACAGGTCCACCACGTCCCCCAGCCGCCGCTTGTCCAGCTCGGGGCGGGCAAAATTCTTGGGCAGAATGTCCTTCAACCGCTTGTTTTCCTTCTCAATGGTCCGCATGGCGTCGTCAATCACCGTGCCGATCTCGGGGGTGTGGGCGGCGGCGGCAATGACCTTCCACCGGGCTTCCTGGGGCACATAGAAAATGTTCTCGGAGGTGTACTCGTCCCGGTCCTCCTCAAAGCCCTCGCCCTCGTCCACCAGGGCCTGATATTTGGCCTGGAAGCGGTCGGAAATATATTTTAAGAAAATCAAACCCAGCACCACGGATTTGTACTCAGAGGCGTCCAAATTGCCCCGCAGGACACAGGCAGCGTCCCAAATCTGTTTTTCAAATCCAATGTCGGTGGTGTTTTTCTCTGCCATGGCAGGTGTCCTCCCAATTTCATAGGTTGTCTGTTTGTCTCATTATACCAAACACACCAGGGCGGGGCAAGAACTCCACCTTGATAACCCCACCAAAAGGGGGCATAATAGGGGAAAAAGGAGGTCGCTGCCATGAATCGGACATTATATCATAACGGCCCCATTCTCACCATGGAGTCCCCCGTGCCCACCGACGCGCTGTTGGTGGAGGATGGGCGGGTTGTCGCCCTGGGCACCGATGCCCGCAACGCCACCGGGGCAACAAAAGTGGACTTGCAGGGGGACACCCTCATGCCCGCCTTTTTAGACCCCCACAGCCATTTATCTGCCGCCGCCAACGGCCTGCTGCAAGTGCCCCTGGGGGAGGTGTCCGACTTCGCCCAGCTGGAGGGAGCGGTGGCCTCGTTCATCCGGGACAACCACATCCCCGCCGGTCAGTGGGTGTTCGGCCAGGGCTACGACCACAACCATCTCACCGAACACGCCCACCCCACCCGTGAACTGCTGGACAGGGCCGCCCCCCACAACCCCGTGGTCATTCAGCACGCCTCGGGGCACATGGGGGTGTTCAACTCCGCCGCCCTTCACCAGCTGTTTCTCACGCCAAACACTCCCGACCCGGAGGGGGGCAGCTTTGGGCGCAGCAACGGGGAACTCACCGGATACGCCGAGGAAAACGCCTTTGTGGACAACCTCCGCCGCGCCCCCATGCCCGGCTTTGACCAGCTGAAAGAGGCCTTTGGGCAGGCCCAGCGGATGTACGCCGCCCACGGCATCACCACTGCCCAGGAGGGGATGATGGCCCCGGAGTTGTTCCCCCTCTATCAGGGACTGGTGGCCCAGAACGCTCTGACCCTGGACGTGGTGGGCTACCCCGGAGCCGCCGACCTCCACGCCGCCCGGGTGGCCTTCCCGGACAGCGTGGGCGGCTACCACCATGGCCTGCGGCTGGGGGGCATCAAAATCTTCCTGGACGGCTCCCCCCAGGGGCGCACGGCGTGGCTGCGCACCCCCTACCAGGGGGAAAAGGAATATCGGGGCTACCCCACCATGACGGACGAGCAAGTGGAGCGGGCCCTGACCCTGGCCGCGGAAGAAGGGGTGCAGATTCTGGCCCACTGCAACGGGGACGCCGCCGCCCAGCAGTATCTGGACCTGGGGGCAAAAGTGACCCAGACCCACCCCAACCTCCGGGACGTGCGCCCGGTGATCATCCACGCCCAACTCATGGGGGTGGATCAGCTGCCAAAGGCCAAAGCCCTGGGTTTCACCCCCTCCTTCTTTGTGGCCCATGTGTACCACTGGGGGGATATTCACCTGCAAAACCTGGGGGCCCAGCGGGCCGCTGCCATTTCCCCCGCCAAAACCGCCGTGGATTTGGGCATGCCCTTCACCTTCCACCAGGACACCCCCGTCATCCCCTGCGACATGCTGGAGACGGTGTGGTGCGCCGTCAACCGGGTGACCAAACACGGGGTGCAGCTGGGCCCTGAGCAGCGGATCTCTGTTTTCGATGCCTTGAAAGCCGTCACCGTGCACGCCGCCTGGCAGTATGGGGAGGAGACCACCAAAGGCTCCCTGGCCGTGGGCAAGCAGGCCAATCTGGTGCGCCTGTCTGCCAACCCCCTGGAGGTGCGGCCTGAGGCCCTGCGGGACATTGGGGTAGTGTCCACCTGGAAACAGGGAGAACTGCTCTACACCCAATAATGCCACCCTTCAAAGAGAGACTTTCTTTCCTTCCAGGCCTCTGCCATGCAGCGGCCTGGATTTATTTGTTGAAAAAAATTTTTTGTTGCGTGAATGGATTTTCCTCCCCCAATCGTATGATAAGTGAAACCCCAAAAAAAGAAAGACAAGGAGGAATTTGTATGTTAAAATTAGTAGCAGGTCTGGTGGCTGGTGCCACACTTCTCTCGGTGGGCGGTGTCTCTGCTTTCGCCTCTTCCCAGGGCCCCGGCTTTGGCAGCTGTGCCAAAACCGGAACGTACTCCCTGGCCGCGTGCAACTCCCAGTGCTATGTGGACGCGGACGGCAATGGCATCTGCGACAACCGGGGCACGGGGTGCACCGGCAAATTCTTCGTAGACATGGATCAGGACGGTGTCTGTGACAATCTGGGCACCGGCAACAGCGGCAGCGGTCAAACCGTTGTGGATGCTGTGGAGGACAGTGTGTCCTACAACCTGGTGAGCAGCGACAACAGCAACAGCCAGAATGTTGCGGTTGCCGCCGAGGACAGCACGTCCTACAGCCTGGGTTACGGCGGCAATGGCCAGAACTATGTGGACGCCGACAACGACGGCGTGTGCGACAACTGGGGCACCGGCAGCAACGGCAACGGCCAGAACTATGTGGACGCCAACAACGACGGTGTGTGCGACAACTGGGGCACCGGCAGCAATGGCAACGGCCAGAACTATGTGGATGCCAACAACGACGGTGTGTGCGACAATCGAGGCACCAACTGCAGCGGCTGCGGCCAGAACTTTGTGGATGCCGACAACGATGGCGTGTGTGACAACTGGGGTACCCATCAAGGTGGTCACTACGGCAACGGCAATGGCAACGGGAATGGCAACGGCAATGGTAATGGTAACGGAAACGGAGGCAGACACCACGGCTAAACCAATCAGAGAGTAGGTCGAGAGGTCATATGAGGAGCGAAGCGGAGGTAACCCAGGCGATTGAGGCATATTCCGACACTGTGAAACGAATTTGCCTGCTTCACCTGAAAAATCACGCCGACACCGAGGACATTTTTCAAACCGTGTTTTTGAAATATGCCCTTAGCCCCGTTGTGTTCGAAAGCGAGCAACACGAAAAGGCGTGGCTGATCCGGGTAACCATAAACGCCTGCAAAGACCTGCTCAAAAGCTTTTTCCGCACCCACACCGTCCCTCTGGACGCTCTTGTGGAACAGGCCGCCCCGGAACAGGAGTCCCACCGGGAGGTGCTGGAGGCGGTGTTAAAGCTGCCGCAAAAGTATCGCTCCGTCATTTATTTGCACTATTATGAGGGGTATACTGCCCCGCAGATGGGGGAAATTCTCCATAAAAATGTAAACTCGGTGTACACCCTGCTGACCCGAGCGAAAAAGCTGCTGAAAGAGGAATTGGGAGGTGAGGAACTTGGATAATCGCATCAAAGAGGCCTTTCACCAAGTTCACGCCACCCCGGAAGAAAAACAGCGCGCCACCCAGCAGGTGCTCCAGGCTATGGAACGCAAACGCCAGCCTGCCCGAGCCGTGTGGAAGCCGGTGTGTGCCCTGGCAGCTTGTCTGCTGCTGGTGTTGGGTCTGGGCGGGTATCGACTCTACTTCACCCCCACCTCGGTGATCAGCGTGGACATCAATCCCTCCATTGAGTTGGACATCAACGCCCTGGGGCGGGTCATTGCCCTGCACGGGTACAACGACGACGGGGTGGAGTTTGCCGCCTCACTGGATGTGCTCCACCAGGACTATGAGCAGGCGGTGGATGAAATCTTAAACAGCGACACCATTGTGGAGTGCCTGGGCCGAGGGGAATTTCTCTCCGTGTCGGTGGTGGAACTGAGCGGAAATCAGGGAGAAGAGATCACCCAGTATGTCTCCGCATGTACCTCGGGCCACCACAACGTGTCCTGCTCCACCATTTCCTCCGGTGAGGCCCAGGAGGCCCACCATGTGGGACTATCCTACGGAAAATATGAGGTATATGCGCAGATTCAAGCCTATGACCCCTCCTTCACCCCGGAAGAGGCCAGTACCATGACCATGCGGGAGTTGCGGGATCTGCTGGCCAGCCTGCAAAATGCCAACCCGGACGCAACACCTCCCACCGCCGATGAGACCCTGGACAATGTTGGGAACGGCTCTGGGAACGGCAGCTGCAACGGGAATGGTTCGGGCAATGGCTCCGGTACGGGCAATGGCTCTGGTACGGGCAATGGCTCCGGTACAGGGCACAGCCAACATGGACACGGCAATGGAAATCATGAATAAGCAGCAGAACCCCCTGGCGTAGGCCAGGGGGTTCTGCTGCTTATTCCCACAAATCCACCGTCCCAGAGTTTTTTCTTGCAACGTCCAAGGGGATGGATTTCATTCTCATTGTAAGGAAGGGTCGTGTAAGTATGTTCAGGACAGCTTTTTCACGCCAGCCTGATCCAGCCATCCCTGCAGCTTCTTGGCAGGGAACCCCGAATAGGAGTACACCTTTCCATCTTTGCCGCGAATGTTCACGAATGTGAAGATCATGTGCTTTGTCGCATACCCTTCAATCTCACTGAGGGTCAGATCCATATAGACAAAGTTGCTCAACGATTCATAGTAGCACACCCGCTGATCTGTCACATAAATCGTTCCTCGTGTTCTCCGAACCGGAAACTTTTGGACTTTGTACGCCATCATACCGCTGCCGATCAGAGTTTCACCCTGGGATAACTGAAATTTTGCCATTTACATCTCATCCTTTCTCGTTCTATTTTTGAACCGTTGTCACACCAGCCAATCAACCAGTGCCAACAGAACAAGCACAATCAAGTGTAAGAGAACATCCACACCCCACGCACCCGTATTTCTTAAACGAAGCCAAACAAGCTTTTTGGACAGTCAAATCAAAAAGCCGTTAGCTCATGTTTTATAGTCTATCAGATGCTATCAAAGGTTGCAAGCATAATGTAGTCTTAGAGTATACAAAATAATCACTGTGAGCTAATAGATGGGTGGGGATCATGGAACAGAGAACATTGGGCAAGCGCATCAACGAAGTGAGAAAAAGCCGAGGTCTGACGGCAGATCAGCTTTCAGAAATATGTAACATCAATGCCACTTATCTTCGGCAAATTGAGGGAGGGGCAAAGATGCCCAGCTTGCCGGTATTTGTGGATCTTTGCAACGCGCTTCATATTTCGCCGGACTATCTCTTGCAAGACGAGTTGGCAGAGAACGAGATCAGCCAAATTCATGAAATCGAAACGCTCTGGAAGCATACCTCACCGCAAAAGCAGCAGCTTGCACTTGTTATGATCAAAGCACTTCTGGAGCACACGGAACCATAGAAACTCCCCGGCTATGCCGGGGGCGATCCACGACAAAGGCCCAGAAGGGAGCTTTCCGCTCCCTTCTGGGCCTTACTGGTTCTGTTATCGGATGACCAATTCATCTCCCTGGCGGTCCACCGTCAGGGTGGTGTCGGGCATGACCTCTCCGGCGATGATCTTGCGGCCCACCAGGTTCTCCACGGTGTGCTGCAAGTAGCGGCGCAGAGGCCGGGCGCCATACATGGGGTCGTAGGCGGACTCCAGCACCAGATCCTTGGCCTGGTCGGTGAGTTCCACCTTCAGCCGCTTATCCTCCAGACGGCGGTTGAGGCTGTCCAGCTGCAAGTCGATGATGTGGAAGATATTGTCCCGGGTCAGAGGCTTGTAGAACACAATCTCGTCCAGACGGTTGAGGAACTCGGGCCGGAAGGAACGGCGCAGCAGCTCCTGTACCTGATTTCTGGCCTCTTCGCTGATCTCTCCGTCGGGCTGGATGCCGTCCAGCAGGAACTGGCTGCCCAGGTTGGAGGTGAGGATGATGATGGTGTTCTTAAAGTCCACCGTGCGGCCCTGGCTGTCGGTGATGCGTCCGTCGTCCAGCACCTGGAGCAGCACATTGAACACGTCGGGGTGGGCCTTCTCCACCTCGTCGAACAAAATCACGGAGTAGGGGTGGCGGCGCACCGCTTCGGTGAGCTGACCGCCCTCCTCATAGCCCACATATCCGGGAGGGGCTCCGATGAGGCGGGACACGGAGAACTTCTCCATATACTCGCTCATGTCAATGCGCACCAGGTTCTTCTCGCTGTCAAAGAGGGCCTCGCTGAGGGTCTTGGCCAGCTCGGTCTTACCTACACCGGTGGGGCCCAGGAACAGGAACGAGCCAATGGGCTTGTTGGGGTCGGCAATGCCGGCACGAGAGCGCAGAATGGCCTCGCTGACCAGGCGCACGGCCTCGTCCTGGCCCACCACACGCTGGTGGAGGATGTCCTCCAGGTGCAGCAGCTTCTCCCGCTCACCCTCCATAAGCTTGGCCACAGGAATGCCCGTCCAACGCTCCACAATGCGGGCAATCTCCTCCTCGGTGACCTTGTCCCGGAGCAGGTTATGCTCCTTGCGGTTGGAGGCAATGCTCTCCTCCTCCTGCAGCTGCTTTTGCAGGGTGGGGATGGTGCCGTATTGCAGTTGGGCGGCCTTCTCCAGGTCATACTCCCGCTGGGCTTTCTCCAGCTGGGCATTGGCCTGCTCCAGCTCTTCCCGCAGCTTTTGCAACTTGCCGATGGCGTTCTTCTCGTTCTCCCACTTGGCCTTGCCGGCGTTGAACTCGTCCCGCATCTCCGCCAGTTCCTTCTGGATGTCCGCCAGACGGGCCTTGGACAGTTCGTCCTCCTCCTTCTTCAAGGCGGCCTCCTCGATCTCGTGCTGGATGATCTTACGGGAAATTACATCCAACTCGGTGGGCATGGAGTCCATTTCAGTGCGGATAAGGGCACAGGCCTCGTCGATGAGGTCAATGGCCTTATCGGGGAGGAAGCGGTCGGTGATATACCGGTCACTGAGGGTAGCGGCAGCCACAATGGCACCGTCGGTGATTTTCACCCCGTGGAACACCTCATAGCGTTCTTTCAAGCCACGGAGAATGGCCACGGCGTCCTCCACCGTGGGTTCGTTGACCATGACGGGCTGGAAGCGTCGCTCCAGAGCGGCGTCCTTCTCGATATACTGCCGATACTCGTTGAGGGTGGTGGCGCCGATGCAGTGCAGTTCACCCCGGGCCAGCAGAGGCTTTAACAGGTTGCCGGCATCCATGGCGCCCTCGGTCTTGCCTGCGCCCACAATGGTGTGCAGCTCGTCGATGAAGAGGATGATGCGCCCCTCGGACTTCTTCACCTCGTTCAAAACGGCCTTCAGCCGCTCCTCAAACTCGCCCCGGTACTTGGCGCCGGCAATCAGCGCGCCCATATCCAGGGCAAAAATGGTCTTGTCCTTCAAGCCGGCGGGCACATCGCCCTTGACAATGCGCTGGGCCAGCCCCTCGGCAATGGCGGTTTTACCCACACCAGGCTCACCAATGAGCACGGGGTTATTCTTGCTCTTGCGGGACAAAATCCGAATGACGTTCCGGATTTCGTCGTCACGGCCGATGACGGGGTCCAGCTTGTTCTGCCGAGCCCGCTCCACCAGGTCGGTGCCGTATTTCTTCAACGCCTCATAGGTCTCCTCGGGGTTGTCGCTGGTGACCCGCTGGTTGCCCCGCAGGGCCGCCAGTGCCTGCATCACCTGCTCCCGCTCCACCCGGTAGGTCTTGAGCAAGGGCTTAATGGTGCCGTCGGCCTTGTCCATCAGGCCCAAGAGCAGATGTTCCACCGAGACAAACTCGTCTTTCATACTCTGGGCCACGGACACGGCCTGGTTCATGGCCTGATCCACACCGCTGGAGATATACACCTGGTCGGCCAGCCGACCGGAGCCGGACACCCTGGGCAGCTTCTCCACCTCGTGGCGCAGAGCCGCGTCAAACGACTCCACCGTCATACCCATGTGGGTCAGCATCTGGGGGATGAATCCTCCCTCCTGCTCCACCAGGGCGCAGAGCAGATGTACCTGCTCAATCTGTTGATTTCCATGTTCGGTAGCCAGGGTCTGGGCGGCCTGCACCGCCTCCAGGGACTTCTGGGTAAATTGATTCATATTCATAAGGCTTACACTCCTTTGCATGGGGTATGGCCCCCAATCTGTCATTTGTCCTTAGTATACCTCTTTGATAGGAAAAATCATGAACGAAGTGTAAACAATTAGCACTCTCTTTGCTTGAGTGCTAATTTCCTCAATATTCCACAAATAGTGTCTATCGCTGCCCGGTGGTCTACCTCTCCATCAGCCCTTCGGGCTGCCAGCTCCCCTTCCAAGGGGAGCCCAGGGGCACACCCTGTTGGGCGTGCCGGAGAGAGTGTTCCCGCTCATGGATACGCCACTCCGTACAAGCCAAACTCCACCACGGTATACCCCGCCTGACGGAACGTGTCGAAGCGGTTGGCGTAGATGATGTAAGCGGTATCTGGGGCCAGGCTTGGCTCGTCCACCCGGAAGGTATACTTGCCAAAGGAGGAGGCACTGAGATAAGCCGACGGGTAATTGGCGTATTCCACGGTGGCGGCAAACTCCGGCTGGGGTGTCTGGTCGCAGAAGAGGATGTGGGCGTGGGTCACGGTGCTGTCCACCCCTACATGGTCAAACCCCTGCTGGTTGACAAAGTCCACCGCCTCCTCCACCCCGTCCCGGAACTGGACGGCGATGGTGTCCTGATAGCTGGTAAAATAGGTGTGTACAAACAGGCCAAAGGCCAGCGCATACACCGCCACCACTCCCCAGGGCAGCACAGGGCGGCTTTTGCAATATTCAAATACCCAGTCCACGCCCACCGCCAGCAAGAACAGCAGGTAGAAATGGAGCGAATTGGCCTTGTTGATGTTGAGGTAATCCAGGGACAGGCTCAACAGGGCGGCGCACACAAAGCCCAGCAGAACCAGCCCCTCCCCGGTGAAGTGGCGTTCCTTGATGCCTGGAACGGCCCGAACCGCCATGCGCACGCCCCCCACCACCATCAGCGGCCAGCTAAAGGGGTAAAACATGCCAAAGGCGGGCAGGCTGTTCCAAGCAAGGCCATCCCCCGCCCCAAACACCATCTTCCCCAGGGTGTAGTAGGTCTCCAGCGAAAAAAGGTTGTGCCAATCCACCTCAGAGGCGCGCATGGACACCAGGCGGGGAACGGAAAACCAGGGGGTACGAATTTCCTCTATGACCCCCAGATTCACCAGCACAAAGAGGAGCAGGGGCAGCGCCAGCAGGAACAGCAGCCCCACCGCCCCCGCCAGGTAGGGGGAGAAGGCCAGCTTGCGGGTATAGAGCAAATACCCCAGAAAGACGCACAGGGTCAAGGGCACCGCCACCCAGGTAAGGGCGTAGGCGTACAGGGACAGCCCATAGCACAGGGCGGAGAGGAGCAGCCAGGGCGGGGCATCCAGCCCCCGCACCAGGAAATACAGCCCCAACAGCAGCAAACCCGGAGCCAGATTGGACTCCAGCCCCCACCGGCTGAGCAGGATGTGCCAGGGGCAGATGGCGGTGAGGCCCAGCCCCAACAGCCCCACACGGCGGGAAAAGAGTCGGGTCAACAGCAGATACACCACCGGGAGACTGGCACAGGCCAAAATGGCCTGGGGCAGGCGCACCGCCAATCTCGTCAGGCCCAGCACCGCCACAAAGGGCATGGCCAGGTAGCTCTCCAGCACGTTCATGCCGCTGCCCCAGGAGATAAAGTAGCAGGGGTTGTGATACCCCCAGGAATCCACCCCATAGGTGAGCATGGAGTAGGCCTCATACCCGGCGTAGGCCTCATCCTGGTTCAGCCCACAGGGCAACACACCCAGCTGCCACAGACGCACCGCCACACCCACAACCACAAGAAGAAGGGGCAGCAGCCACGTCCGCTGTGCCCCCTGGTTCACGCGCTCCCTCATGGGTCACCGTGTTTGGCCTGGTAGCGTCCCACTAAGTCGCCCAGAGTGGTGCCGTCCACCACCGCAGACACCGCCCGGTGAATCTCCTGCCACAGCTCCACGGTGACGCAGTCCCCGCACCGCTCACAGTACGCCTCGTCGGTGGCACACTCCACCGGGGCCAAATCCCCCTCCAAAGGCCGGAGAATGTCCCCCACGGTGTACTCCTCCGGGGTTCGGGTGAGAAGGTATCCGCCACCGGCTCCCCGCACCGACCGCACCAGGCCAGCCCGGGACAGAGGGGTGACGATCTGCTCCAGGTATTTGTCACTGAGCTGCTGCCGCCCCGCCACGTCCCGCAGGGACACCGGGGTGTTCTCCCCTCCGTGGGCGGCCAAATCCACCATCAGCCGCAGGGCGTACCGCCCTTTTGTGGAAATTTTCATGTTCATCCCCCCATATTTTTACTCCTATAATACCATATGTTTTCTAGGGTTTCAAGAGTAGGGGCCCTCCCCGCTGAGGGTGGAGGTCTGCTCCTGAGAAAATGGAAACGGGCATGCCTTCCAGGGCTTTACGGTGTATAGTGGGATATGATATACTACATAAGACTATAATTGTAAGAGATAGAAAGGATTTATACCATGGAAATTGATGGAGTTGTGGTGCAGGACACCTACTACTATAAAGATATGAACCTGTCCCCCGCCATTATGAAGGCCCTGGACAAGAAGGGCTTTACCCAGGCCACCGCCATTCAGGGCGGCGCCATTCCCTACTTTATGCAGGGGCGGGACGTGGTGGCCAAGGCCCCCACCGGCACCGGCAAGACCTATGCCTTCGGCATCCCCATGGTGGAGCACGTGGACCCCCAGAGCGACCAGGTGCAGGGCCTGATTCTCGCCCCCACCCGAGAGCTGGCGGTGCAGATTCGCGACGAGCTGCGGGACCTGTGCGCCTTCCGAGAAGGGGTGCGCATTGTGTGCCTGTATGGCGGCCAGCCCATCGACAAGCAGATCACCCAGCTGAAAAACCGGCCCCAGATTGTAGTGGCCACCCCCGGGCGGCTCATGGACCACATGAAGCGGCGCACGGTGAAGCTGGACGCCGTCCAGACGGTGGTGTTGGACGAGGCCGACCGGATGCTGGACATGGGCTTTATCCAGGACGTGACCCGTATTCTGGACAAGATTCCCCACCGGAAGAACTTAGGCCTCTTTTCCGCCACCATCAGCCGGGAGGTCATGGACATCTCCTGGGTGTACCAGCGAGACCCAGTGGAGATCACTGTGCGCCCGGTGGAGGAAAACCGCCCCGACATTCAGCAATACCGCATCGACCTGGACGGGCGGGAGCAGAAGGTGGACACCCTGGTGGCCCTGCTGGAGGGCGGGCAGTACGAGCGGGCCATTGCCTTTTGCAACACCAAGAACATGACCGACCGTCTGGCAGGACTTTTGTCCATGCGGGGCATCTCCTGCAAGGCCATCCACGGCGACATCCAGCAGCGGGTGCGGGAAAAGACCCTCCAGCAGTTCAAGGCCGGCCAAGTGCGGGTGCTGGTGGCCACCGACGTGGCGGCCCGTGGCTTGGACATTGACGACGTGGATGTGGTGTTCAACTACGACGTGCCCGACGAGCAGGAAAACTACGTCCACCGGGTGGGCCGTACCGGCCGAGCCAAGCGCCACGGCGTGGCCTACACCCTGGTGGCCTCGGTGACCGA
>CALXDO010000060.1 GCA_944387075.1 uncultured Oscillospiraceae bacterium
CCAGATTGGAAACTGTGATAATGTCAAATTTCCGCCGCTGCACACAAAATCGGCTGTGGCACGCCGCCCTTGACCTGCCACAGCCGATGATGTTCTCATTCCCCTTTGTACTTTTTCCGGGTGGCCAGGCCGCCCCGGATGTGTCGCTGGGCCTTGTTGACCTCCAGCACCACCTTCACCTGCTCATACAGGGGCCGGTTGAAGGTGGGCAGCCGCTCGGACAGGTCCTTGTGCACCGTGGATTTGCTTAAGCCGAATTTCTGGGCGGCGCTGCGCACCGTGCCCTTCTCTTCGATGATGTACAGCGCCATCTCGCAGGCTCGCTCTTCCATGTTCCCTTTCAAACGGCAACACTCCCTCATGGTTCTCACTCAGAGCATATATATGTGAGGAGGGGGAGGATTATGTGGTTGTCTCAAGGCCCTTGCAAAACCCAGCCGCTTCCCCCATAATACCAGTAGAACCATACTCTGCACAGTAAGGAGGGGGTCCTATGGACCAGATCACCCACTATTTTCAACTTGTCAAGGAGCGGCCGGAGCTCTTCGCCCCCTCCCAGCACATCCCCCTGTGCCTGGATGAGGCCACCTTACGGGCGTTTTCTGCCTCCACGGGAAAGCCGGTGGGGGTGGTATACGACAACTCCCCCTATTACCGGGTGCTGGCCGATGTGTGCATCAAGCCCGACGGGCAGCTGTACACCTACGCCCGGGTCATCTACCCCCACAGCGACAGCAACGGGGTTGTGGTCATTCCCCGCCGGGGGGAGCGGTTTGGGCTGCTGTCCATCTTCCGCCACCCGCCCCGCTGTGAGAGCGGCGGCGAGTTCCCCCGGGGATATGCCGAGGACCTGTCCCCCGCCGAAAACGCCGCCAAAGAGCTGTGGGAGGAGATCGGCGCCCGGGTCAACCCCAAGGAGCTGGTCTATCTGGGCGAGATCCAGACGGACACCGGCCTGAGTGCCGGCCGGGTCCAGGTCTATCTGGCCCAGGTCCAGGAGGCTGCGGTGCCCGAGGACAACGGGGAGGGCATCCACGGGCTGCACTGGCTGACCCAGGAGGAGCTGATGGCACGGGTGGCAGACGGCACCATTACCGACGGCCTCACGCTGTCCGCCTTTCTCCAGTACCTGAGCCGCACCGGAGACGAAACCAACTCTACCAACTGACAAGGAGGTCTGCCTATGCAAACCCCAGCCAATCACGCCGTCTTTCTGCCTGAGCCCGATTCGGTCCGGCGCTCCGCCAGGGAGATCGAACTGGGCCAGTGGGCAATCTTCACCGAGATCGTCCGAAACGGACATGTGGTGGTGCTGTCCTTTAACCAGGTGGCAGACTCCTACACCCTGATGAATATGCTGCTGGATGACCGCTCCCGAGATGCGGTGCTCCAGCTCTTCCGCCTGGGTTGGCTGCAAGTGAATGCCTTTGGCTCCTACTATACCCTGGCCGACTACATCAGCAGCGTCACCACCAAAAAACCGGAGGAAAAAGAGACCTTCCTCTTCTCCTGGCTTCCCGTGCAGCAGGGCGAGACCTTCCTGCTGGGTCTGATCCGCAAGGCGGTGACCTCCTCCAATACGGCCATGTTCCCTCAGCAAGCCCATCCCGCTCCCCGGGACCTGTGGATTTTGAACGCAGAGATCGAGCCGCTGCTGGCTGCCCCCAACGCTCTCACCCCCCAGGAAAAAGAGGTCCTACAGGCTCTGAAGAAAGAGATTCAGGAAGACTACGCCCGACGCATGTCCGACATTGGGAAATTCATATCCATCATCGTACAGCTCAGCGCCACCCGGCCCGCCATCCACCCCAAAAAGGCACAGACCGACATCCGCTACGACTACCTGGCCCTCTTACACGCCATTCTCTGGATGCCCAACATCCACTGGTGTGCGTGCGGGTTAGAGCCGAAGTTGGCCCCCCTGGTGGAGCAGGCCCGGGACCAGCTGCGCCGACTGGCCAGCACCCCTGAAGGGCGCAAGCTGCACAACCGCAACAACCGTAGCGATTGGAGCTACAAGCTGAAGGCCTTCTCTACCGGCCAGACATCGCCCCAGCGGGATGCGCTCCAGATGGCCAACGCCCTCATTGACCTGTGCTACCACTACGCCTCCGAGGAGAGCGTGCTCCATGTCCTCAAGCACTTTGACGACAGCGGCCTGCTGCCTCTGCCCGCCCTGAACCAGCCTCACTCCAGGGCTGCCGCAAAGTGGCTCCGGCACATCAACGCCCGGCGGCTCTTCCAGCGCCCGGACTTTCTGACGGTGTTTGTCCGCCATCTCAACACCTACTGGCAGGGGCACCGCTCCCTCTTTCTGGCCCGGGACACGGATGAACTGTTGGCGTACCGCTCTGTGCGCCACTGGCACCTGTGGGACGATCCAGCCCTCTGCGGCGGCCCAGATTCGGCCGACATCCTCCACACCCCCGATTGGTATTTGGCCCTGGCCACCGTCCACAACCGCCCACCCACGCTCCCTTCTGCGCCGCCCCCCTGCACCTATCCCCTCCAGACCAAAGCCTTTCGCCCCCACTGGCGGCGGTGGCGGTTCGTCCACGCTCTGGGGAGTGGATTGGGGCTGCTGGCCTCTTTTCTCCTCATTCTGGTGCTGGCCCACTCTGAGACCTTCCTGGACACGGTGATCGGCCGCATCTTCCCGCTGAACCTGGACCAGACCTCCCAGCTGACTAAAATGCTGGTGTCCGTCCTGGTGACCTCGGCCCTCGTGTCCCTTCTGAGTTCCCTGGTCCCCTGGTGCGTCTCCCAGGTCCGGCGTGGCGTGGCCCGCCTGCGCTCCTCCCAGCCCTCCGCCGGAGCCTTCCACATCCCCGACATTCTGGACTTCTATAAAAAAATGGGGCGTTCCCTTCTGGGCTGGGTTTCCACCACCGTTTTGTACCGCAAAAAATACCGGGCCCTCTCCAAATCTGCACGCAGGTGACCCGGGGACTCTCTCCGGGTCTTTGTGCAAAAACTTATCAAACCCACTTGCATTTTTCGTCATTTTATAGCATAATACACAATATAAATTCCTCCGTTCCCCTGTCTCTTCAGCCTCCCTCCGATCGGGCACACCGCAGCGGGAACCGGCGGTGTTGTTTTCCTGTGAGAGAAAGGTGGATGTTCCATGAGAAGTTCCGGTATTCTGATGCCCATTTCCGCCCTGCCCTCCCCCTATGGCGTGGGCACACTGGGTCAAAGCGCCCGGGATTTTGTCTCCTTCCTGGTGGAGTCCGGCCAGACCTACTGGCAGATTCTCCCCATCAGCCCCACCGGGTTTGGGGATTCCCCCTATCAGTCCTTCTCCTCCTTTGCCGGCAACCCCTACTTCATTGACCTGGACGATTTGGCCCAGGAGGGGCTGCTGCTGCCCGAGGAGTTCCAGGCCCTCACCTGGGGCGAGAGTCCCACCCAGGTGGACTACGGTCTCATTTACCGCCAGCGGTTCCCCATCCTCCGCCGGGCGGTGTCTCGTCTGAGCATCAAGCGGCCCCAGGAGCTGGCTGACTTCTGCCGCACCCAGCAGGAGTGGCTGGAGCCCTACGCCCAGTTCATGGCCTTCAAAGACCACTATGATGGGGCACCCTGGTCCCAGTGGCCCGACCCCATCCGGCTGCGCCAGCCCCAGGCGGTGGAGGAGCTGGCGTGCGAGCTCTCCGATTCCATCCTCTTCTGGAAGGGGGTACAGTTCCTCTTCTTCGCCCAGTGGAAAGCCCTGAAAGAGTACGCCAACCACCAGGGCATCTCCATCATCGGGGACCTGCCCATCTACGTGGCCTCGGACAGCGCTGACGTGTGGGCCAATCCCCAGCAGTTCCAGCTGGACGAGGACCTGTGCCCCACCGAGGTGGCCGGGTGTCCCCCCGACGGCTTCTCCGAGGACGGGCAGCTGTGGGGCAACCCCCTCTTCGACTGGGAGGGTATGGCGGAAAACCGCTATGAATGGTGGATGCGCCGGGTGGCCTTCCAGTTCACCATCTATGATGTGCTGCGCATTGACCACTTCCGGGGCTTTGACTCCTACTATGCCATCCCCGCCGGGGACAAA
>CALXDO010000061.1 GCA_944387075.1 uncultured Oscillospiraceae bacterium
GACCCTCCAGCGGCTACACTTAACTTGACCATTTCCCCATCCATACCCAGAAAGGAATGATATCTATGAATCATCGCAAGGTTGCCATCATCGGCTGCGGCTTCGTGGGCGCCTCCATCGCCTTCAGTCTCATTCAGAAGGGCTTGTTCTCTGAGATGGTGCTCATTGACGCCAACCACGAGAAGGCGGAAGGCGAGGCCATGGACCTCAGCCACGGGCTGCCCTACCTCTCCCCCATGGAGATCTACGCCGGCACCTATGAGGATGTGTCCGACTGCGCCCTGGTGATCATCACCGCCGGGGCCAACCAGAAGCCCGGCGAGACCCGTCTGGACCTCATCGACAAGAACGTGGGCATCCTCAAGACCATCATCCCCCAGATCACCGCCCGCCCCTTTGAGGGCATGCTGATGATCGTGTCCAACCCCGTGGACGTGCTCACCTATGCCGCCATGAAGATCTCCGGCTATCCCGCCCACCGGGTGTTTGGCTCCGGCACCGTGCTGGACACCGCCCGGCTGAAGTTCCTGCTGGGCCAGCACCTGGATGTGGACAGCCGCAACGTCCACGCCTTCATCATCGGCGAGCATGGCGACAGCGAGCTGGCCGTGTGGAGCGGCGCCAACGTCTCCGGCATCCCCCTGGAGCGGTTCTGTCAGTTCCGGGGCCACAACGACCACGCCGGAGCCACCCAGCGCATCTACGAGGGGGTGCGGGACAGCGCCTATGAGATCATCCAGCGCAAAGGCGCCACCTACTACGGCATTGCCATGGCGGTGGCCCGCATTGCCGAGTGCATCGTGCGGGACCAGCGCAGCGTGCTCCCCGTGTCCGTGTGCCTGGGTGGTCAGTACGGCCTCAATGGCCTGTGCCTGTCCATCCCCTCCATTGTGGGCCGCCGGGGTGTGGAGCAGATTCTGGAGATTCCGCTCAGTGAGGAGGAGTCCCAGGCCCTCCACGCCTCTGCCAAGCAGCTGCAAGAGGTCATTGAGCATCTCAATCTGTAATCATCTGCAACCATTACAAGGGAATGTGGGTTTTGGCCCACATTCCCTTGTTTGCTTTCTCCCCTTGACATTTTCTCTCAATTGTGATACATTAACCGTACTAGAACAGCTAGTACAGTTCATACAGTTCAGAAAGGCAGGTGACGGCAGTGTTACACCTCAACTATCGGGATGGGCGGCCCATCTACGAGCAGGTGCAGGAGGGCTTGCGGCAAATGGTCATCTCCGGTGCCATTCGCCCGGGGGATAAGCTGCCCTCGGTGCGCGCCATGGCCAGCCAGCTGGCCATCAACCCCAACACCATTCAAAAGGCCTATGAGGCGTTGGAGCAGGAGGGGTATGTGTACTCCATCCCCGGCAAGGGCAGCTTTGCCGCCGATCGCTCCGAGGTGGAGGGAAAGCGGCGGGAGGAACTGCTGACCCAACTGGAGAAAGTGGTGGAGGAACTGCGCTACCTGGGGGTCACAGAGGAGGAAATTGCCGCTGCATGCAGGCAGAAGGAGGAACAGCCATGATGGAAGCAAAATCGGTCACCAAGTCCTTCGATGGCTTTGTGGCCCTCAACGACCTGACCATGACGGTGCCGAAAGGCTCCATCTACGGTCTGGTGGGCCCCAACGGAGCGGGCAAGTCCACCATTCTCCGCCACCTGTGCGGGGTATATCGTCCCGACGCCGGAGAGATTACCGTGGAGGGCCAGCCGGTGTATGAAAACCCCGCCATCAAAGAGCGTATGGTGGTTATCCCCGACGAGGTGTACTACTACGGCTCGTCCTCGGTGCGGGACATGATGAAGTTTTACCGGGGCATATACCCCACCTTCTCTATGGAGCGGTTTGAAAAGCTGGCCCCCGCCTTTCCCGAGGTGGACCCCAAGCGGCCCATCCGCCGCATGTCCAAGGGGATGCAGAAGCAGGCGGCCTTCTGGCTGGCCATGAGCTGCTGCCCCGACTACCTGCTGCTGGACGAACCGGTGGACGGCCTGGACCCGGTGATGCGCCGCCAGGTGTGGTCGCTGCTCATGGGGGACGTGGCCGAGCGGGGCACCACGGTGCTGGTGTCCTCCCACAACCTGCGGGAGCTGGAGGACGTGTGCGACCATGTGGGCATTTTGAGCCGGGGCCGGGTGGTCATTGAGCGGTCCCTGTCCCAGCTCCAGGGAAACACGGTGAAATTGCAGGTGGCCTTCCCCGACGGCGTACAGCCCGGACTGCCCCAGGGGCTGGAGGTGCTCCACCAGTCCCAGCTGGGCCGGGTGTACACCTACATTGTCCGGGGCAGCGCAGATGCCGTGCGGCAGCGGGTGGAGGAAGTCCGCCCCCTGTTTGCGGAGGCTCTGCCCTTGAGTTTGGAGGAAATCTTTATCTATGAGATGGGAGGGGACGACTATGCAGTGCGGGACATCGTTTTATAATGGTACCTTGGGCAAGCAGTTAACCCTGCGGTTTTGGCCCCTCATTGCCCTGTATACAGTGATTTGGGCCATCGCCCTACCCATTTCCGGGCTGAACTATCTGCGCAGCAGCCACGTTGCGGATTGGGCCACCGGCATTGAGTACCTATTCCGGGTCATGGCCACCCCCATGACCTTGGTGTTTGGTGTGCTGGCGGCCATGGCGGTGTGCAGCCACCTGTACACCACCCGCTCGTGCAACTTCACCGCCGCCCTCCCCCCCAAGCGTACGGCCCTGTTTGCCACCCACTACCTCACCGGGCTTCTGTGGCTGGTGGTGCCGGTGGCGGTGATGACTCTGCTGGCCGCTTTCTTGGCCATCGGCTATGACCTAAGTGAATTTGCATCCGGGCTGGCTCTGGTGTGCATGCAGACCGTGTTTTTCTACTCCTTTGCGGTGCTGTGCGGCATGCTCACCGGGCATCTGCTGGCCCTACCGGTGTTCTACGCCATTTTTAACGGCCTGGTGGGAGGCATATGGCTGCTGCTCACCGCCATTTTTAAAGAGTTCTACTACGGCTATCCCGGCACTTGGGCTGTCATCCCCCAGTGGGTGGACTGGTTCACCCCCGCCTGGCAGCTGTTCTACTCCACCACCCTGGAATATCGTGACTGGGTGACCGCGCTGTACGCCGGAGTGGGAGTCATGATGGCCCTGGCGGCCTGGCTGCTGTATATGAAGCGGCCCATGGAGCGGGCGGGAGACGTGGTCATCTGGGCGGGCCTGCGCCCGGTGTTTCGCTACGGCGTGGCTCTTTCCTCCGGCCTGGCCCTGGGCTCCCTGACCCGGCTGGTGCTGGGCCTGGGCCAACTGGGGCTGGCAGTGTCCGTTATCTTGTGGGGCGTGGCGGGCTGCTTTGTGGGCCAAATGTTTCTCACCAAGTCGGTGCGGGTGCTGCGGTACTGGAAGGGGGCCGGGGCTATTGCCTGTGTCTTTGCTGCCCTATTTGTGGGAATGCACTTTGACCTCACCGGCTACGAGACCCGGGTGCCTGCCACCGACGGGGTGGTGTCTGTGTCCATCTCAGGGCTGGATAGCTTTCCCAGTGACACCGCGGCCAACTTCCACAACATCGAAACCCGGGACCCCAAAGCCATCGCCCTCATTACCCAGCTGCACCAGACACTGGTGGACCAGCGCCCGGAACCCTGGGCAGGTGAAACCTATGCTGCCTCCACCACCCTGGATGTGACGTACACCCTCTCCAACGGCACCCGCCTCACCCGCTCCTATTTCGTTCCCCTGACCCAGCGGGACGCATCCCAGGCAGACACCATGACCTATCTGGCCAATGAATTGGTCAACGACCCTGGGTTGATGTTCAAGTCCTATGAGTTCGATCAGTTGGAGGAGAAAGGCTACCGGCTCACCAACTGCACCTTCTATACCTTCTTCGGCGACGACTCCCACGATCTGTCCGCCCGGGAAGCTCAGACCGTCTATCAAGCTATCGTGCAGGACATACAGGAGGGCAATCTGACCCGCAGCCTGTTTGCCGAGCAGAGTCAGGTGTACATTGATCTGTCCTGGAGCGATGCCCCCATCCGCTCCAACCAGACAGAGCCCCTCCTAGATCCCTCCGTGACCCCCACCCAAACCCACTACATTACGGTGTGCGTCACCGACAAAGCGGTGCACACCATGGAAGCCCTGAAGCAATGTGGCTACTAATCCACCCAACCCACCCCGCCCATTTTTCCGGGCCGGGTGGGTTTTCTTTGACCTGGGGGGTATCGTCTGTTAAGATGGTACTATCCAATCATCATGACGACAGGAGGGCCATGCCATGACACCCAAGGAAGAATTTCTGGAAATTTATCAGACCCACATTCGCCGGGAAGGTTCTGCCGAGCTGCTGGACTATCTTGTGAATAAGAGTGACTTTTTCACCGCGCCCGCCTCTGCCCGGTTCCACGGCTCCTATGCCGGTGGCCTGTGCGAGCACTCGGTGAACGTGTTCCGCTGCCTGGAGGACTATCTGGCCCGGCCCCGCAGCCGGGAGGTGTACCAGCTGGAGTACCCCATGGAGTCGGTGGCCATTGTGGCCCTGCTCCACGACCTGTGCAAGGTGGGGTGCTACAAAGCGGGGACCCGCAACGTGAAAAACGAGACCACGGGGCAGTGGGAGAAAGTGCCCACCTTCTTTTTCGAGGACAAACTGCCCTACGGCCACGGGGAAAAGTCGGTGTACATCATCTCCGGCTTTATGCGCCTTTCCCGGGAGGAGGCCATGGCCATCCGCTGGCACATGGGCTTTTCCGGCACGGAGGACAACCGTCTGGTGGGCCAGGCCTTCCAGCAGTTCCCTCTGGCCTTTGCTCTGGCCACGGCAGACATGGAGGCCTCTTATTTTCTGGAGGGGAACTGACGTTCCCCTTCCCCCTTCTCTAGGGGGTCTGACCTTCTGCAAGTTCTCTGGCATAGACTTGCCTGCCTGCTTTTGCTCCGCAGGGTGTCTTTCTCAGCGATGAGAAAGACACGAAAGAATCGCCAAAGGCGGGGCCTTCCCCCGCCTTGTGGAATCCACCCCGCTGGTACGGGGCGTGCCTGCGTTCCTCTATCGTCGGCCCTTGGCCCGGTAAGGTCACATAGATGGTGCCAAAAATTTTGTGGGTACTGCCTACTTCTCTCTCCATTGATCCTTCTACCGCCAGGGCCTTACCCTGGGGTGCAGCTGTTCCCAGCTGCCGGGAGCCAGGCTTCCGGCGGTGTCTGAGACACCGCTGCACCAAAAGTAGGCCCGGAGAACGGAACCACCCAGCCATAGGGCCAGCTGCCCAGGGTGGCCTGGGGTGGAAGCAGAAACAGGAGCCACACCCCAGACAGACGGGCCGAGGGTGATTTGACGCATGTCCAGCCTCGTACCTAAGAGCGCCTAACAAAAGCCAGACAAGCTACGGATGATGAGATATAATGCTAGTGGAGGTGAAAGGTATGCCAAAGAAGCTAGTAAGTGATGAACTGTGGTCAATCGTGGAACCCCTTCTTCCCC
>CALXDO010000062.1 GCA_944387075.1 uncultured Oscillospiraceae bacterium
GCCCTCAAAGGCAAGCACATCGTGCTGCTCTTTGAAAAGACCTCCACCCGCACCCGCTGCTCCTTTGAAGTGGCCATGGCCGAGGAGGGGGGCCGGGTGACCTACCTGGACCCCGGCTCCTCCCAGATGGGCAAAAAGGAGTCCATGGAGGACACCGCCAAAGTGCTGGGCCGGTTCTTTGACGGCATCGAGTACCGGGGCTATGACCAGGCCAATGTGGAGACCCTGGCCAAGTACTCCGGAGTGCCGGTGTACAATGGCCTGACCGACCTGGACCACCCCACCCAGATCATTGCCGACATGATGACCATGGAGGAACACATCAACAAGCCCCTCAAGGATTGCAAGGTGGTGTTTGTGGGCGACGTGCGCAACAACATGTGTTACGCCTGGATGTTCGGCTGCTGCAAAATGGGGGTGGATTTTGTGGGCTACGGCCCCCAGGAGCTCATCGACGGGGCGGACAAGACCATTTTAGAGGCCTGCAAGCAGGAAGGGGCCATTTCCGGGGCCAACATCACCCTCACCAGCGACCCCAACGCCTTGAAGGGGGCGGACGTGCTCTACTCTGACATCTGGGCGTCCATGGGAGAAGAGGAGCTGATTCCCCAGCGGACCAAGCTGCTCACCCCCTACCGCATTGACCACACCATGCTGGCAGCCACGGGCAACCCGGAAGTCATCTTCATGCACTGCCTGCCCTCCTTCCACAACTTCGACACCAAGCTGGCCCGTGAGTGGATGGACAAGGGGGTGGACATCCGGGAGGTCACCGACGAGGTGTTCCGCAGCCGCCACTCGGTGGTGTTTGACGAGGCGGAAAACCGGATGCACGCCATCAAGGCCATTCTGGTGGCCACCCTATGAGGGGCGCCACAAAGGTGGTGGTGGCCCTGGGGGGCAACGCCCTGGAGGACAAAAAGCTCCCCCCCACCGCCCAATCTCAACACCAGGTGCTCCAGCGCACCGCTCAGCAGCTGGCAGAGCTGTCCTGTTCCGGGTATGAGTTGGCCATCGTCCACGGCAACGGCCCCCAGGTGGGGCGCATCCTCCTGGCCAGTGAGACCGCCGCTCAGGTCACACCCCCCATGCCCTTTGACGTGTGCGGGGCCATGAGCCAGGGGTATATCGGCTACCACATCCAACAGACCCTCACCGCCGCTCTGCGGGCCCGGGGCAAGCAAATACCGGTGGTAACGGTGGTCACTCAGGTGGTGGTGGACCCCGACGACCCGGCCTTTTCCAACCCCACCAAGCCCATCGGGCCGTTTTACACCCAGGCCCAGGCGGACACCCTCACCCGAGAGCGGGGCTACCACATGCGTCCAGACGGCCAGCGAGGATACCGCCGGGTGGTGCCCTCCCCCCAGCCCCAGCGGATTGTGGAGATCGGCACCATGAAAACTCTGTGGAACACCACCATCACCGTGGCCTGTGGGGGCGGCGGGGTTCCGGTGGTGGATGGCGCGGACGGACACCTGGAAGGGGTGGCCGCCGTCATCGACAAGGATTTGGCCGCCTGCCGTCTGGGCATTGAGATGGAGGCGGACGTGCTGATGATTCTCACCGAGGTACCCGCCGTGGCCATTCACTTCGGCACCTCCCAGCAGGAAGACCTGGGCGAGGTAAAGGCGGACACCCTGGAGCAGTACGCCCACCAGGGCCACTTTGGGGAGGACTCCATGCTGCCCAAGGTGAAGGCCGCCATTCAATTTGCCCGCTCCGCCCACGGCCGAAAGGCCATTATCACCAGTCTGGACCGTGGGCTGGATGCCCTGGCGGGCAAGTGCGGCACCCAAGTTACCGCCTGACTGCTCCCTTGCCTCTCCCTCTGGGAGAGGTGGCACGGCATCAGCCGTGACGGAGAGGGTCTGCCCATCTGCCCTTTGTCTGGTATGGGCCTGCCAGCCCGCAATTACTTCTCCGCAAGGAGGTACGTTATGAAATCTTTTCGTATGCCCACCGCCTACACCATCCTCTTTGCCCTGCTGCTGGTGGTCACCCTGCTCACCTGGGTCATCCCCGCCGGCCGCTATCAGACAGGCTCAGAGGGGGAACCGGTAGCGGGCACCTATGAGCAGCTGCCCCAGCAGGGCCAGCCCATCACCTCGGTGTTCACCGCCCCCCTGGAGGGGCTGTATGAGGCCATTGACATCGCCGCCTTCATCCTCATGGTGGGAGGCTTCCTCGGCGTCGTAGGCAAAACCGGGGCCATTGACCGGGGCATCTCCGCCCTGGTGTCCAAGCTTCGGGGCAAGGAGGCCCTGCTCATCCCCATCTTGATGGTGGTGTTCGCCCTGGGCGGCACCACCTTCGGCATGGCGGAGGAGACCATGGCCTTCTACCCCCTGGTGCTCCCCATCCTGGTCTCCGCCGGGTACGACCCCATCACCGCCGTGGCGGTGATCCTGGTGGGGGCGGGGGTGGGCACCCTGGCCTCCACCGTCAACCCCTTTGCCACCGGCATCGCCGCCGGATTTGCCGGGGTGTCTCTGGGTACCGGGCTGCTGCTGCGGGTGCTGATGCTGGTGGTCATGCTGGGGGCGTCCATTTATTACGTCTCCCGCTACGCCGCCCGGGTGAAGGCCCACCCGGAGTCCTCTCTGATGGCCCACCGCCGGGCGGAGTACACCGCCCGCTTTGCCGCCCACCAGGAGGAGCAGACCCAGCTGACCTGGGTGCAGTCCCTGGCCCTCATTCTCTTTGCCCTCACCTTTTTGGTGATGATCTACGCCGTCATCCCCTTTGACGACATGGGGCTCCCCCTGCCCGCCCTGGGCTGGTGGTTCCCCCAGCTGTCCGCCCTGTTCCTGGCCTCCTCCATTTTGGTGGGGGTGTGCTGCGGCCTGGGGGAGGAGGAGACGGTGACGGCCTTCGTCCATGGCGCCGCCGACCTTTTGGGCGTGGCCTTCATCATCGGCATCTCCCGGGGGATTACGGTGCTGATGAACGCCGGACAAATTACCGCCACAGTGCTCTACTGGGGGGAACAGGCCCTGATGGGGACAAGTGCAGTGACCTTTACCCTGCTCACCTTCCTGTTATACCTGCCCCTGTCCTTCCTCATCCCCTCCTCCTCGGGGCTGGCTACTCTGTCCATGCCCATCATGGCCCCTCTGGCGGACTTCTCGGGGGTGGGCCGGGAGGTGGTCATCACCGCCTTTCAGACCGCCTCGGGGCTGGTAAATCTGGTCACCCCCACCAGTGCGGTGGTCATGGGGGCCTTGGCCCTGGGCCATGTGCCCTATGGGGCGTTTTTGAGGTTCATCTGGAAGCTTCTGATTATTTTACTGGTGTTATCTCTCGTGTTCCTCGCCCTGGGGGCGTTAGCATGACCATGGAAAAAGAGATGGTACAGCGGTTGCATCATCTCTTTTTTGCACTTCTTCATGATTGACTGGCTTGCCCTGCCAGCCTGGTGACGCTCCGCTGGGCCCGATTTCTCCACGATGAGAAATCGGGGAAAGAATCGCCTAGGGCTTTCCCCCCTAGGTACCCCCCTGGGGTACGAGGCTGAGCGTGCGTCAAGTCTAGGTTCGGCCCGTCTGTCTGGCTGTGGCTCCTGTTCCTGCCACCAGCCCAAGCCACCTTGGGCGGCTAGCCCTATGGCTGGGTGGTTCCCCTGTCCGGGCCTACTCTGGAAAAGCGGTGTTGCCACCGCCGAAAGCCAGGCTCCCCTGGTTTGGGCGTAGGGGAGGGGCTCGCCCCTCCCGCTGGCTCCCCTGGCATTGCTCTGGGAAATTCGGGAGGGTCAAGCCCCTCCCCTACGGCGTTCTAGTGTTCCTCGTCTATGTACCGCACATTGAGCAGATAAGAAAACAGCCCTTCCAGCTGTCCCCGCCGTCTCGAGTCCGACTCGGCCACATATTGAAACTGGCAGTTGTCTCTGAGATACTGTTTGGCCTCTGCCATGTCTTGAATCTCTGGCTCTTGTTCATCTTCCACCAGATATTTTTTCAACCGGGCATTGGCAGGCGGGCCCATCAGGTGGTTGGTATACAGCCGACGGCGGAGGTTTTTGGTCCGCCCCACATAGAGCACCTCCCCGGTAACCCTGTGAGAAATGACATAGACCCCAGCCAGTTCTTCCTCCAGCATGGAGGGCTTCAACTCCTCAAAGGTGTATACAGTACCATGAACCAGCTTTTGATAATCCCCCAGCGCTTCCTGAAATCGATTTAAAATATTCGTCTGTTTCACAAAACTCTCCCCTTTTTTTAAAGCGACACGTTTCCAATATTTGGCAACGTGTCGCTTTGCTTACATTTGAAAAATAACCCCCACCACGGCCGAGAAGGCGATGAACACAATGGGGTGGAGCTTTTTGGCGGGGGTGTAGCGCATGAGCACAAAGACCACCGCCGCCAGGGCTACCCCGATCCAATGGATGCCCAGAGGGCTGCCCTCCTTTGCCAGGGCAATCACTGCCACCTGGAGCAGGGCCACGGTAATCAGGGCCACAGAAGCCGCCCGCAGCCCGCAGAAGATGGCGTTGACCACCCGGGACTGACGGAACTGCTTCAAAATCCGGGCGATGAGGAGGATGACCAGGATGGAGGGGGCCACCAGGCCCAGGGTGGACACCACGCCGCCCAGGAAGCCGCCGGTTTGGAAGCCCACATAGGTGGACATATTCACCCCCAGGGGGCCGGGGGTGGACTCGGAGATGGCGATCATATCCGCCAGCTGGCCTGAGGTGAACCACCCGGTGCGCTGACCCAGGTCGGTGAGAAAGGGGATGGTGGCCAGGCCGCCGCCCACGGAGAACAGGCCCACCTTGAAAAACTCATAGAAGAGGCGCAGGTAGATCATGCCTTCTCCCCTCCCTTCTTCCCGTAGATGGCCAGGCCCACCAGGCCGGACACCACCACCAGGAACACCGGGGAGCACAGCACCCCCGCCACCTGGCCCAGGGCGCCGCCGGGCATGGGGGCCCACACGCCCACGGCCCCCACCGCCAGCACCACCACGTAGATGAGCCGGGTTTTCCCGTCCACCAGGGAGGTCTTGAGCAGCTTGAGGACGCTGGACAAAATCAGGGCCACCACTCCGGCCCGCACCCCGTTGAAGGCGTGAACCACCACAGGCAGGTGCATAAAGTTACTCAAAAAGGCGGCAATGGCCATGATAATCACCAGGCAGGGAAACACCACCCCCAGGGTGGCCACAATGCCCCCCAGCCAGCCCATCCGGTTGTACCCCACAAAGGTGGCGGTGTTCACCGCGATGACCCCGGGGGTGCACTGGCCCACGGCGTAGTAGTCGGCCAGCTCCTCCTGGGTGGCCCAGCCCTTGTTGTCCACCAGCTCCCGCTGCAAAATGGGGAGCATGGCGTAGCCGCCGCCAAAGGTGCACACGCCGATTTTAGAGAAGGTAAAAAAGAGGTCGAGGTACTCTTTCACAGCAGGTCCTCCCATTCCTCCAGCCACAGACGGGCCACGGCGTCACTGGGCATCCGCCAATCCCCCCGGGGGGAGAGGGTCACAGAGCCCACTTTGGGGCCGTCGGGCAGACAGGAGCGCTTGAACTGCTGGGCAAAGAACCGGCGGTAGAAATTGCCCAGCCAGCGGTGGAGGGTCTGCTTGTCATAGCGATCTCCCAGGGCATACACCGCCAGCCGGAACACCTTCCGAGGGGAGAAGCCCCAGCGGATGGCGTAGTAGAGGAAAAAGTCGTGGAGCTCGTAGGGGCCCACCAGATCCTCGGTCTTCTGGGCGATTTCCCCGTCCTTGGGGGGGAGCAGCTCGGGGGACACCGGGGTGTCCAGAATGTCCTGGAGCACCTCACCCAGCTTGCCCCCCTTCTCCCGGGCCACATAGTCCACCAGATGGCGCACCAGGGTCTTGGGGATGGAGGCATTGACGGCGTACATGGACATATGGTCCCCGTTGTAGGTGGCCCAGCCCAGGGCCAGCTCGGACAGGTCCCCGGTGCCAATGACCAGGCCGCCGGTGCGGTTGGCCATGTCCATGAGCACCTGGGTGCGCTCCCGGGCCTGTCCGTTTTCAAAGGTCACCGAGTGATCCTCCATGGACTGGCCGATGTCGACAAAGTGCTGGCGCACGGCATCCCCGATGTTTACCTCCTGGAAGCTGGTACCCAGCTCCCCGGCCAGAATCTCCGCATTGGAGCGGGTGCGGGCGGTGGTGCCAAAACAGGGCATGGTGATGGCCAGAATGTCCTTCTTGTCCCGGCCCAGCAAGTCAAAAGCCCGGGCGGTGATGAGCAGGGCCAGGGTGGAGTCCAGACCGCCGGACAGGCCCACCACGGCGGTGGCGGCGCGGGTGTGCTCCAGCCGCTTGGCAAGGCCCAAAGCCGCCAGGGTGAGGATTTCCTGGCACCGCTGGGCCCGTCCCGCCTCGTCCTGGGGCACAAAGGGGGTGGGGGAGATGGGCCGGGTGAGTTTGGTCTCCGACTGGGTGAACCGCACCTCCGCCCACCCCTCGGGGTGGCGGCTTTGGAAGGTGGTCAGCCGCTGCCGCTCGTGGCACAGCCGCCCAATGTCCAGCTGGGAGATGGTCAGTTCCGTTTCAAACCGACGCTCAGCCAGCAGCGTGCCATTTTCCGCGATCATATTGTGCCCCGAGAACACCAGATCGGTGGTGGACTCCCCTTCCCCGGCATCGGCGTACACATAGCCGCAGCACAGCCGCCCGGACTGGCCCACCACCAGATTGCGGCGGTAGCTGCTCTTGCCCACGATCTCATTGCTGGCCGACAGGTTCAAAATCACCGTGGCCCCATATTCGGCCAGGGTGCGAGAGGGCGGATCCGACACCCACAAATCCTCACACAGTTCCACGCCAATGCGCAGCCCCGGCACGTCGGGGCTCTCGATCAAGGGCGACGCCCCATACATCTCCTGCCACCCATACTCCAGGTGGGGCAGGCGCACCAAAAAGCTGTGGTCAAAAAACAGCCCCGCTCCCGAGGCAAACCACCGCTGCTCGTAAAACTCCCCATAGTTGGGGATGTGAGTCTTGGGCACCACCGTCACCACCTGGCCATACTGGATGACCACCGCGCAGTTGTACAGCTTGCCGCTCGCCCGCAGGGGCATGCCCAGGGCGCACAGCACCTCCAGGTGTTGGGTGGCCTGCATCACACTGCGCAGGGCCTCCAGGGCTCCTTCCAGCAGCTTCTCCTGCAAAAACAGGTCGCCGCAGGTGTAGCCAGTGAGGCACAGCTCGGGCAGCACCAGGATTTTCACGCCCTGTTCCTGGGCCTCTTCCATCAGGCGGACAATTTCCGCCCCGTTATGGGCGCAGTCCCCCACCCGAATGGAGGGGGTTCCTGCCGCCACGCAAATCAAGCCGTCCTTCATGGGAAAACAGCCTCCTTCTTCTCAATACATCGGGGATTATCATATCCCAAACCGGGGAAAATTGCAACCGCCGCCCCGCCGGTTCTATCCCCCATCCCCTGGGCATAGGCTGGGGAAGAGGTGAATGCTATGCAAAAGAACAGGACAAGTGCCCCCCTGCTGCGTGTGGTGCGGCAGGGCATCGCCCTATTCCTGACAGCTGTGGCCCTGTGGCTGGTCTATCTCACCGCCGATCCTGCCCAGGCCCTAGACAAACTCAAACAGCTGGCCCAATGGGACCAGCTGACTTCCAAGCTTTTGGAATTTGAATTTCCTTGGCGGATGGAGGAATCCCGCCCCCTGTGGGAGCAGGTCATTTTGGGACAGTCCTCCCTGCTGGCCGGAATCACCCAGGCCACACCGGCCCCCACGGCCACCCCCCAGCCCACCGCCACCTTGGAGCCGGAAGTTCAGGAAGAGGAGGACGAGGAAGAGCCCTTGCCCCAGACCACCACCGCCCCCAATGGCATTGTGCCCAGCACCTTGACTGCCAGCAATTCCCCGGTCTATGCCACCTATGACGGTGTGAGCATCCGCAACTACACCGACTACTCACTGGACGTCAAAGCCCTGTTGGAGGCCGCCCCCAAGCTCACCCGCGCCCAGGATGGCCCGGACGTTCTCATCTATCATTCCCACGCCACCGAGGCCTACACCATGGACGGCACCGACATGTATGAGGAGAGCGACAGCTACCGCACCCTGGACACCGAGCAAAATATGGTGCGGGTGGGCACCGAGATGACCAAGATTTTGGAGGCGGCTGGGCTGGAAGTTATCCACGACACCACCCTCTACGACTACCCCGACTACAACGACGCCTACAACCGCTCCTCTCAAGCGGTAAAGGCGACCTTGGACAAATACCCCTCCATTCGCCTGGTCATTGACGTACACCGGGATGCCCTGGTGGCTGACGACGGCACCATTTATAAGACCGTGGCAGGCACAGTGGACAACTGCGCCCAGGTGATGATGGTCATGGGCACCGATTTTTTGGGGCAAACCCACCCCAACTGGCGAGTAAACCTGTCCCTGGCCACCTCCATTCAGAAGGCTCTGGCAGATAAGTGGTCCACCTTGGCCCGGCCCATTGCCCTGCGCACCTCCCGGTTTAACCAGCACTACTCCACCGGCTGTATTTTGGTGGAGGTGGGCAGCCACGGCAACACCCTCCAGGAGGCCATCACCGCCGCCCGGCTCTATGCCCGTACCCTGGCAGACATGTTCCAATCCTCCTGAATGCCACCGGAACCCTCTCCATGCCGTATGACAGGAACGTGCATGTGGTTTGACAAGGGCGGTATTTACAGATTCTTTCTTGTTTCCTGCCTGGCTTTCCGGTATACTTATAGGTAAGATTTTTAGGAGGGTTCTTGCATGAAACAGCTGCTCTTTGTATACAACCCCACAGCAGGGCGACAGCGGGCCAAGGCCATCCTGTCCGATGTGCTGATGGTATTTGCCCAGGAAGGCTATCAGATCACGGTGCGTCCCACGCTGGCCCAGGGGGATGCCACGCAAGTGGTGGCGGACACTGCGGCCCAGTATGACCGTGTGGTGTGCTGTGGCGGCGACGGCACCCTCAACGAGACGGTGCAGGGGCTGCTCACCCTGCCCCGGGACCAACGCCCCATTTTGGGCTATATCCCCGCGGGCACCACCAACGACTTTTCTCGCAACATCAACCTTCCCCGCTCCACCCAGCAGCTGGCAAAGGTGGCCTGCGGCGGGGTGCCTCGGGCCATTGACATCGGACAGCTGGCCCAGCGGCAATTTCTCTACATCGCCGCCTTCGGCCTGTTCACCGACGTGTCCTACTCCACCCCCCAGGCCTCCAAAAACCTGCTGGGCCACCTGGCCTATGTGTTGGAAGGGGCGGGGCGGCTGGTGAACTTCCCCAGTTACCAGGTCCATGTGACCACCGACCAGGGCTTGGATGTGGACGGGGATTTCATCTACGGCATGGTGTCTAACACCGTGTCCATCGGCGGACTGGTGAACCTGCCCCGGGATCTGGTGTGCCTGGACGACGGGCAGTTTGAAGCCCTGCTCATCCGCACCCCAAAGTCCCCCAAGGACTGGCAGTCCATCCTCACCGCCCTCACCACCCAGAAACTTCCTGAGGACGGCAGCGTGGTGGGCTTTACCTGCACCCAGGCCCACTTCACCAGCGTCAAACCCCTGGCCTGGACGGTGGATGGGGAGTATGGCGGAGAATATACCGATTTGACCATTTCCAACCGTCCCCAGGCACTGGTGATCGCCTGCGGGAACTGATTGGATCGAAAAGACAGAACCTTGCCTCAATAGGAAAGAGATACCCCGCGGGGTATCTCTTTTTTCGTATCTTTATCCATCTTCTGCGGGGATATACTCCAGAATATCCTCCACTTTACATTCTAAAATGCTGCAAAGCGTGTCCAACGTGGTTGTGGTAATCGGCTTACCGTGCTTCATCCGATGTATGGTGTTGGCTGGCAGGCCGTGCTTGTAAATCAAGGCGTACTCGGTGACGCTGCGCTGGAAAAGCGTGTCATAAAAGGGCCGATAGGAAATCATGCAGCCACCCCATCCTTTCCCGGTTTGCTACATCATATCATGCCTAATTTATTGACTATGCCTAATATATTGACTATAATAAAAGGAGGAATATTCCGGTAAAAAAGAGAGAGGGGAATTACATTAAAACAAAAACCCATTGCCATAGCGCTCGCCCTGCTGACTGCGCTCAGTTTGACCGCCTGTTCCGCCCCGACGGAGGAGACCACCGCCAGTCCTTCTCCTTCCGTTGACCCGTCCCCGGCTGTGTCCGAGACCGTCAACCCCAGCGGACAGCCCGAAACCACAAAGACCCCCGATCCGGATGCCGCCGCCTCATCCACGCCCGCCGGCAATCCAACAAGCTCGACCACCAACAACTCCAACAAGGGCAGCTCCAGCAGCAGCTCCAACAAGAACAACAGCAGCAGTTCTTCCAGCAACACCAACAAGAACAACTCTTCCAGCGGTTCTAATTCCAGTTCCTCCGGCAGCAACACCAGTACAAAGCCAGCGGCAACCCCTCAGCCCACACCTGCGCCAACCCCAAAGCCTGTCCATGTGCACAACTGGGTCTACCATAAGGCCACCGGCCACACCGAAACCGTCACAGAAGCCTGGGACGAGCCGGTGTATACCACCATCTACGAATATCACACCATTTGCAACGGCTGTGGCAAAGACTTTGGCCCTGGGGAAGCAGGCGTTGAAGCGGCCGGCCATCACATTCTCGCCGTCTTTGGAGACGCATGCGAAAGCTATCACGATGAAAAAGTCGCTGCCGGCGAAGAAATCACCGATTACATCCACCACGACGCCGTGACCAAGTGGGTAGAGGACAGCCCGGCCTACTACCAGTGCTCCGGCTGTGGAGCCAAGAAAGACGGCTAAGAGTGCCTAACAAAACTTAAAGGCAATGAGAGCAACCGCAAGGGTAAGGAAGGCCGAATGGATATCTGCCCTCCGCTCATAACGAACGAGTAAGCGTCGATATCGGTGGAGCCAGGCAAAAG